>CANFED010000230.1 GCA_947445995.1 Oxalobacteraceae bacterium
CGCCTTGCTGTTCGGACCGCTCAACCAGAGTGGCAATTTGATGCTGTTCATTGTGCAAATCCGGTGTCATTCTGGATCGGCGTTGCCATCGATATAACGGCAACTCCCCATGTAGAGCAGATTATTGCGCCAAGGTAAGAAACACCATCCAGCGAATAAGAGGGGAAAGCCGAATGTATTCGTAACCTGCCCAAGAAAGAGCAGCAAAACAACAAATCACAAACGGACACAACGCGGCCCAATCAACGGGGGTCAGAGTCAATTTATCCGACATCAAATAGGGTCAGAGTCAATTTATTAGATTCCACATCAAATAGGGTCAGAGTCAATTTATTAGATTCCAGGCAGCTTTGCGCCCTGCAATGCAGGTTAGGTTCTTGAATAATGGAGGACTTCATGCGCCGCCATCAACCCGGTGATGAAGTCCGAGTCAATCGCCGGCTCTCGAAGCCATCCGAGAATGGGCTGAGGTGCTCACTCACCAATGCGTGGACCAAATTTCAGCGCTCGTTCGTGCAAACCACTACCCTAGCCTGTCGGCTTTGCCGGTACAACACTTAGCAGCAGATTCCAGCGGTGGTAGCGGTCGCAAAGGCACCCAATGCTGTCGCCTGTTTATACGAAATGCCGTCGATGGCGATGCCCACCGTCAGATGCCCGGCTGAATCCTGGTTCTGGGCCGACAGGGACAAGATCTGGCCTGGCATAGCGGCAAGTTGTTTTTGCCAAGGCACGTTCACGATTTCCTGTGAAATGCCGCCCTGATCATTCTGATAGACGACCGAAGCGCGTGAAATAGGTCCCTCTACGCTGTAGACAACGACATGAACATCGGCAACGATGGCCGTCGTGCTGCCACCAAAATCGGCGTTACCGGCACCACAGGCCGTGATCAGCAAGGACAACGCAAGTAGGGTTACTTTTTTCATCGTATTCCTGACGGGTCATGTGTTACGCCATGAAGGGGGCAGTCAGCCAACCTGCCTCCCATGAGTCGCCGAAACAAGCTAAGTAGTTCGCCATGAGAAACTCGCGATTTGCTCCAGTGGAAGCGCAGCATCAACTCGACGACACATCACTGTGGTGAATCGATGAGGCGGTCGCAATGAGCACCAGCTAACTGTTTACGCCTACTTCACCGTTTTTCTGACCAACTCGGAATCTATCAGAATCAGATCGACATCCTTGCCATACACGCCGCGCGCCTTGTCATACACGGCAGCAACGGCTTTGCGGAAAGGCGCGAGATCAGGCCGCGTGACTTTGGCTCCTTTTTGCTGCATCTCGATGAGCAACCGTTCATCGTTATCCCGCACTTCAATACGCGACAGCACGGCGGCATCATGGGCAGCACGCTTGATCGCCCGCTGGTCGTTCAACGTGAAGCGCTTCCAGGTTTTCTCCGAAACGGATAACGGGATCGGGCTATAGACATGCCGTGTCAGCGTCACGAAAGGCGCAACTTCGTAAAAGCGTTGCGCACTGATCGTGTCAATCGGATTTTCCTGGCCATTGACCACGCCTTGCTGAATCGCCAGATAAACTTCCGACAACGGTATGACCACCACCTGGAATCCGATCGACTCCATCACCCAGCGCAACATGTCATTCTGGTAGATCCGTATTTTTTTGCCTCGTGCATCTGCCGGCGTATTGAATGCCGCCTTGGTGGTGACACTGCGGAACCCGGCTTCCCAGGTATCGAGGATGCGCACACCTTTTTCCGGCAACAGATCGAACTGCGTCTTGAGCCATGTCGACTCATCATAAAACTGCCAGCCTTGCTCATAACTATCCACCAGAAAAGGCAGTGCAGTCAGATTCAGCGACTTGTTGATACCTGCATAATTTCCGGTCGCAGTGACCGTGAAGTCAAGGGTTCCCTCCTGCAGTTGTTCCACCGATTTTGAATCGCCACCCAGTTGCCCGGAATGGAATACCAGCACCCGATACTTGTTCTGGGTGTACTCGGCTACTTTCCGGGCGAACAGTTGCGCCGCCCGGTCTCTGCTTCGGGAAGGCGCATCGGTGTGATTAAATTTCAGCACTTCCTGCGCATATGCCGGTAGCGAAAAGCAAAGAGCCAGCGCAGTGGCAGCACACAAAAGGACATATCGGATCATGGTTTTCTCCGGAATCTGCTTCATTGAAGAATGTGGCCATTTATGCCGAACACGGACAAATTGATATAGCTCGATCCTGAACGTTGACCCGGCGAAAAATTTACGCTGAATCCGCCTATATCAGCGTCTTGCATGGCTTCCAGCGCCTTGTATAAGGTCGCTCGCGTCGGACTGGCCCCACTGCCGCGCAAGGCATCGGCCAGGATGCGGGCGGTCAGATAACCTTCAAAGGAAGCGTAATTGGCTCTGGACTGGTTCAAACCAAGCTTGAGTGTCAGACGCCCGAAATCGGTCGCAACCGAAACTAATTTTTGGTAAGGGCTCGGAACGATATGCGCCACCGCAATTCCCCTGGCTAACTGCGGTCCTGCTAGCTCGGCAAACTGTTCCGCATCGGTCAACGAACCGATCAGTAACTGGCCAGTATTGCCCTGCTCGCGAAACTTCTTTGCGAATGCCACACTCGACACGGTGTTGGAAAGCATGATCACGGCGGCAGGATTGATTTTCCCGATAGTGGTGACGGCACTATCGACCTCGATACTGCCTTTTTTGTAAGCGGCGACAGCCACGAGCTTCTGATTATGTTTGCGCAAGGCGTTTTCCACGCCGGCCAATCCCTCCAGACTGGTCGAATCGTCTTCATAAAAAACGGCAATACGCTGTATCCCCATTCCGGCAAGCTGTTCGGTCATTTTTTCCGCTTCTTCGCGCAGACTGGGACGAAGATGAAATAGCATCCGGTTCTGGCGCAGCGAAATCGCGCCAGAGCGGACACCGACCACGGGAATCCGAACTTGCTCCAGGATGCCGTTTTTGAGCAGCGCTTCGATATTGCTGGTTCCGGTCAGGCCGACCAATGCAATCGGGTCCTCCGTCCTGATCACATCATCGACCAGACGTATCGTGTCTTCAATCCGGTAGCCGTCGTCGCGCGAAGTCAGTCGCAGCTTGTTTCCATTGATGCCGCCCTTCGCATTGATTTCGTCGAAACTGATCATCACCCCGAGGTTGAAATCGCGCCCTGCACCTGCCAGGTTTCCTGCAAACGGCGCAATCTGCGCCACCACCAGTTCCCTTGCTGACACTTTGCCTGCCACCGCCGCGAGCGACCCCGTCAACAGGGCCAAGAACAAGATCCTGAACCACGGCCGATGCTGGCTCTCGAGTACGTTTCTCATGCGCCACTCCTTTGAAGTCACATCGCCAATCCTGATTATCTGTCTGCACTGCGCGCCGCAGAAGCGCTGACTGACTATTAAACGACACGAAAATATGATTAACGAATCAGAACAATCAGTTAAATTATCGAAGCAATAATTTCTTAATGAAAAAGAGATATTACCTATAAATTCTTACGAATTACACGATCACTCATCAACAACGATTAATTACAAAATCGTTTCTATTTCATTAGAATATTTTATTCACGGCACGTCATGGAGTTGAGGTTGCTTACTTGACTACGCAATCAATCGACCAGTGCTTAGTAAGCTCTTGTCAGCTTAAAATTACCCTCGACGCAAGAAAGCTAACTTCACTGCTGGTAATAAAGTATTTTCAGAACTTTTATAGATGTCTACCGATTCAGGACAAAGAAGCGCTAATTAAACCCGCAGTGACTTGCGTTCACTATGTTAGCCAAGCCAGGCACGACAGCCTGATGAAACCGTACAAATGGTTATCTTCTTAAGTAGCTTATAGGTCAAATATTCGATAAGCAACATATTGTCTTGATTGACAGGTAGAGCGCGGAGGTTTTGGAGGAAAAACTACACTAGTAAAATGAATGTATTCATTCATCGAATGGAGTGCGGTAAGGGTTGCGGCAACGCCATCAAGAAAGAGGTGATGTCACAAACAAGAAGACAGCATCGACCACATTACATGCAGAAAACTAAAGACCGACAAGGTCAATAATCGCCCTCATCGGGCAAGCAAGCGAAATGACATGATCAACTCTGTTTTATCAATATAAAGACGATCTGAGCCAATTCAAATCCATTGAATGACTATGATTTGGGAATGCGTGCGATAGCGCACTGGACGAGCGCGAAGCACCGGGTCACGGCGGACACCGGCGACCGGTAATGCCAATACCATTCCACTTAAAGTCGACCTACTGGTGTTGCCGTCAATGCTTGGCGCATTAATTCCCTTCGAGCGGATCCAGCCCTGCCGGCACCTCAATGGATTGCGGTTTTTCAGGACGGTCCCCGCCCTGGCTTTTGTAGGCTTTCAGCTGGAACACGTAAGCCAGTACTTCGGCCACGGCCGTGTACAAGGTTTCGGGAATCGCATCGCCGAGTTCGACATGCTTGAACAGCGCCCGTGCCAGTGGCGGCGCTTCGAGCATTGGCACGTTGTTGGCCGCAGCCAGTTCACGAATTTTGGCTGCCACTGCATCAGCACCCTTGGCCACGACTTGCGGCGCTCCCATCTTGCCATCGGTATATTTCAGCGCGACCGCATAGTGGGTTGGATTGGTCACGACCACATCCGCGGTCGGCACTTCAGACATCATCCGGCGTCGTGCCATCTCACGTTGCTGTGCACGAATCTTGGCCTTGATTTCAGGATTACCTTCGGACTCCTTGGCTTCCTGGCGCACTTCCTGGCGCGTCATCATCATCTTCTTGGCGTAGCTCCACATCTGATACGGCGCATCAACCGCCGCGATCAGTACCAGTCCCATGACAATGAGCATGTAGCTCGAAAACAGCAGCCTCGACAAATGCATGCTGCCTGCCTCCGGCTGCTCGACCATCAGCCCAAGCACTTCATTGATCTCGCTTGCCATGACCAGATAGGCAATCGAGCCAACAATGATCGCCTTGGCCACTGCCTTGCCAAGCTCGACCAATGCATTGAGAGAAACGATCTTGAGGAGACCTGAGAACGGATTCATCCGGCTAAAGTTCGGTGCCAGCGCCTGCGCACTGAACAGCCACCCGCCGATCAGCAGCGGCGAAGCCAAGGCCACCAGGATCAGAATCCCGGCCAGCGGCGCAAAGGCCAGCAACAGATCCCCGAGATGACTACCCAACCGCGACAGCAACAGGCTGAAATCAAAAGCCTGGCCGCGATCAAAGGTCAGCCCCGAAGCCAGTGCCGCCTTCAACTGGCGCAGCATGTTGGCACCACTGACATAGAGCCCGCCACCCGCCGCCAGCAACACCAGGCACGTTGCCAGTTCGCGCGAACGCGGCACGTCCCCTTGCTCGCGCGCCTTGTCGATGCGCTGCTGCGAGGCCGGCTCGGTTTTCTCCATGTCGCTTTCTTCGGACAACGCAACTCCTTCTCTGGCAGGAATCCGGCATCGACATGACAAGGATTTCCATAGCCGAGATTATCAGACCGTTCAAGCAAACCCATCCGGCAAACAAGAATACAAAAGCGCGGCAATTCCCAAAAATTAATTGACTCTGACCCCAATTTTTTAATTGGGGTCAGAGTCAATTAAAATATTTTTCTCTGGCAAATTTTTGTCGCACCAACGTTGCCAGCGTGCGGCGTGTTTCACCAATGTGCCAGCAAGCCGGTCCGGAGTGAGCTCCGAAAGCGCCAGACGCGTCAGTTCGACGATCTTGCCGTTGGTCGGGGAGATGCAATAGCCAGGACCATGTCCGTCAAAATCAAGATGATTCTGACGCAACAGCTTCTTGTAAATCGAGGCGAGTCGGTCGAGCGGCGCGTACGCATACTCGACGTATAAAAAAACGACATCCGCCGCCAGGGCTTTGTTGTAAATCAATGAGCAACAAGCGCCATTGACATTCAGCGGGGCACCGGCCGCAAGTTCATCGCCGTTATCGAGCCGTTTGAGTGTGCAGAATCCACGAATCAGTTCGTCAAAGTTCATTGCCATCGGAGGTCTTTCGGTGTGAAGAGAGCGTGACGGCCAAGTACCGTTCACTGCGATTTGAGTGGCGCGTCCCTTCCGAAAATTCCCTGACCCGTCACGAAAATATTCTGGAACCGTCCGCGTCGATCCGACACATATGGCGGTGTGATTACCTTGTTGCGATCGCATCCTTGCGTACAGAGCACCAAGGTTCACTTCTTCAGGAGACCTCACCATGACGCATCGTTTTACCGATTTAATAC
>CANFED010000231.1 GCA_947445995.1 Oxalobacteraceae bacterium
AGCGCATGGGCTATTTGTCGAATGCTTTGGCTTTGTTGTTGCATCAACATGATCGTGGCACGCTCTTCGGCTTGAAGTTGTTGGTAGTGGTTTCGCATCGCAGCACCCTATCAGAGTTGGGTGTTGCACTTCAGTTTAGAGACCGCCCTCTTATTTCGCTCATACTAGGCTGACGGTCATAGTCGAAGCCGTCTAGATAATCAAGTTGCCAGCCGCCACGTTCATATATTTGTTGAGCGTAATTTTCGATTTCTTCGGCTAATTTCTCGTTTTTGTACTCGGCGATGAAATCGTGAATTCCTTTTGCTGCCGATTCAAATTGTTCAGGCGTGCGATTTTTCTTTTCTAAGATATGTTCTGCTCGCCACCTAATATCGCGCAGGCTATTAAATGTCTTGGTCACATCAAATTTATTTTGCGAATAAAGATTGGTCAGAAAACCCATACGCCCCTTCTTTCCCCTTTGAATCGGAAGCCATGCCAGCAGAGAAAAAGGGGCAACACTCTGTTTTCCCGCCGTCGCGGTAGGCATGGCTAAACTGGGATTGCTATGCGGCCTTGAACGATGCGTGAATCACGTTACCGCCTGATGCGGTCGCGTCCAGATAATCCGCCCACTCTTGCATCATCTTTTTCCGCTCGGCCAGGAACTGCGCCCGGTCGTATGCGCTTGCCACCTTGTCCTTCTGCGCATGTGCCAATTGACGATCCACTACTTCATGCCGGTAGCCTAGTCGTTCCTTGATCGTGCTCATCGCCAGCGCCCGGAAGCCATGGCCCGTCATCTTGTTCTGGTAGCCCATGCGCTTTAATGCCATCAGGATCGCGCCGTTGCTCATCGGCTTCTGGTGGTCACGCTGATTTGGAAAAAGGTAGGTACCGCCGCCAGTCATCGCATGCAATTCCTTCAGCAGCGCCAGCGCCTGACTTGAAAGGCAAACGTGGTGATCCGTCTTGTCCGGGTTCACGGTCAGCTTGCCGCGCTTCATCCGCTGCCACGGGATAACCCATAGGCCCGCTTCAAGGTCGATCTCGCTCCATGGGGTCGTTATCAGTTCACTGGTGCGGACGAACAGCAGCAGCATCAGGCGCAATGCGGTGCGCGTCGGCAGGAACAACCTTGCATCATTCTTGTTCATTGCTGCAAGAAACGCGGGTAGTTCGTCGGAAGTGATTGCGGCAAAGTGGCCCGCCTGTACTGGCTTAAGTACGTCGCTCAGGTCTGATGCCGGATTTATGTTCCTGATGCCTTGCTGGTTGGCGTAACTGAAAATCCGGGCGCAGGTTGCCTTCACACGATGCGCGACCTCTTGCGCTCCCCGCGCCTCGATCTTGCGAAGTGCGGCAATCATTTGCTGATGCGTGATGCTGGCTATCGGCACTGTGCCGATCTGAGGAAATATGTCGATCTCCAAGCGCCGCAGGGTGTCTTTCGCCGTGCCTTCGCTCCAGCTTGCCAGCTTGTTGCTGTGCCAGTCCCGCGCCAGCTTCTCGAAGGTCTGCGCTGCGGTCTCCACGCCGATGCGCTTCTCGTCCTTCTTGGCCTGTCCAGGGTCGGTGCCATCGTCCAGCAGCTTGCGTGCTGCCTTGCGCATCTCCCGCGCCTCTGCCAGCGAAACATCAGGGTACTTGCCGAATGCCAGCGTGCGCCGCACTTCTCCGAAGCGGTAATCCATGCGCCAGTAACGCGCGCCGTCCGTGTTCACCAGCAGGTAAAGCCCGCCACCGTCCGCCAGCTTGTACGGCTTGTCCTTCTTCTTGGCGTTGCGGGGTGCTATGTCAGTCAGTGGGGCGACGAGTTTTGGCATTTTGGCGGTACCTGTTTTAACGGTATAAAGGCATACCGTCACTTGTACCGTCAAAAAATCTGGCAGTCAATGGGCAAACTTTGGCACTACAGACGTAAAAAAACCCTTAAGTCATTGATTCCTTAAGGGTTTATTGTCAAACTTTGTCGTACTTTGCTATGTCTATGGCGGAGAGAGGGGGATTCGAACCCCCGATAGGTTTGACCCTATACACGCTTTCCAGGCGTGCGACTTCAACCGCTCATCCACCTCTCCTGCATTACGTTCACCGGACCAACAGCCTTCCAGCGAAGCGCCGAAGTATAGCAATAAATCGGCTTCAAACACCAGAACCTGCGGCCGATTTCGACCTACTGGCAAAATAAACTGTGATCTCGGGCACGGCACGGCCCGAGAAGACCTGATCGCCCTATTGCGCTTCCTTGAGCTGATCCAGAATCGCCGGGTTTTCCAGTGTCGAGATGTCCTGCGTGATTTCCTCACCCTTGGCCAGCAAGCGCAATAGACGGCGCATGATCTTGCCGGAACGGGTTTTTGGCAGGTTGTCGCCGAAACGGATTTCCTTTGGCTTGGCGATCGGGCCGATTTCCTTGGCGACCCAGTCACGCAATTCTTTGGCGATCTGCTTGGCTTCGTCGCCAGTCGGACGCGAACGCTTGAGCACGACGAAAGCGCAAATCGATTCGCCGGTGGTGTCATCGGGCTTGCCAACCACGGCAGCTTCGGCCACCAGTGAATGCGCGACCAGCGCGGATTCGATTTCCATCGTCCCCATGCGATGACCGGACACATTGAGCACATCGTCAATACGACCAGTGATCGTAAAGTAACCGGTGTCGGCATTGCGGATTGCGCCATCACCGGCGAGGTAGGTTTTGCCGCCCAGCTCTTCAGGGAAATAGCTTTTCTTGAAGCGCTCGGGATCGTTCCAGATCGTGCGGATCATCGAGGGCCAAGGACGCTTGACGACCAGGATACCGCCCTGCCCGTTGGGCAACTCGGCACCGGTCTCATCGACGATGGCAGCGGTGATACCCGGCAGAGGCAACGTGCAGGAGCCCGGCACCATCGGTGTCGCGCCCGGCAGCGGCGTGATCATGTGACCGCCGGTTTCGGTTTGCCAGAAGGTGTCAACGATAGGGCAATTCTCGCGGCCGATGTTTTTGTAGTACCACATCCAGGCTTCCGGATTGATCGGCTCGCCGACCGAACCGAGCAGACGCAGGCTGCTCAGGTCATAGCGGTCCGGATGGATTTTTTCGTCCGCGTCGGCAGCCTTGATCAACGAGCGGATCGCCGTTGGCGCGGTGTAGAAAATCGTCGCTTTGTGCCGCGCGATCATGTCCCAGAACCGGCCGGCATTCGGGAATGTCGGAATGCCTTCGAAGACGATTTCAGTCGCGCCGACAGCCAGCGGACCGTAAGCGATATACGTGTGGCCAGTGACCCAGCCGATGTCGGCGGTACACCAGAAAACATCGTCGGGCTTGATGTCAAAGGTCCACTTCATTGTCAGCATGGCCCACAGCAGATAGCCGCCGGAGGAATGCTGAACGCCTTTTGGCGTACCGGTCGAACCGGACGTGTACAAGATGAACAGCGGATGCTCGGCGCTGACCCATTCCGGCTCGCAGACATCGGACTGCGCAGCAACCAGCGTGCTCATGACGATGTCGCGCTGGGCGGTCATGGCGACATCGGCGTTGGTGCGCTGATAGACGACCACATGGCGCACTGCCTCGCAGCCGCCGAGCGCGAGGGCCTCGTCGACAATCGCTTTCAATGGC
The DNA here is from genome assembly GCA_947445995.1 of Oxalobacteraceae bacterium. GTDB lineage: Bacteria > Pseudomonadota > Gammaproteobacteria > Burkholderiales > Burkholderiaceae_D > Actimicrobium. The sequence goes on from CANFED010000231.1 coordinate 3,596, forward strand.
AGGTTCTTGCCACCGCGAACTTGCTGGTCGGCGGTGATGACGGCGACGGCACCCGCATCAATGATGCGGTCCTGCAGCGACTTGGCGCTGAAGCCGCCAAAGACCACCGAGTGCGTGGCACCAATCCGGGCGCAGGCCTGCATCGCGACAATGCCTTCGACCGACATCGGCATGTAGATGACGACGCGATCGCTCTTCTTGATGCCAAGCGACTTCAGGCCATTGGCGAATTTGCAGACTTGCTGATGCAGTTCGCGGTAGGTGATCTTGGTCACCTTGCCGTCGTCGGCTTCGAAAATCACCGCGTGCTTGTCGGCGTTGCCATTGTCAAGATTACGGTCAAGGCAGTTGTAGCTGACATTGAGCAGGCCATCTTCGAACCATTTATAGAACGGTGCATCGGATTCGTCGAGGGTGGTGGTGAACGGCTTTTTCCAGGACAGGTTTTCACGCGCCAGACTGGCCCAGAAACCTTCGTAGTCCTGTTCGGCATCGGCACACATGGCGTTGTAAGCGTCCATGCCGGAAATGGTAGCTGCTTCCTTGAATGCATCGGAGGGATTGAAGATGCGCGTTTCCTGCTTGAGTGTCTCGATGCCGGCCATTGATTGTCTCCTGTTAAAAGAATTATTTGAGCAAAAGATAAGGGGTCACTCTTACTTCAGCCTTACATACCTTCTAGCACACTGATTGACCAAACGATACAGCACGACTTGAGTTCTGCCTGTGTGGCGCGTGTAAAATGCGACTTCCAATTTCTTGCTCCCCGAGCCGAGTCCCCCATGTCCACGAACGAGACGAAAAACAGTCCGGTGCCAAAGCGCATCAACGCGATGGCGTCTTTCATCTTTGCCACGCGATGGCTGCAAGTCCCGCTGTACCTCGGCCTGATCCTTGCGCAATGCGTCTACGTTTTCCATTTCTGGGTAGAACTGACCGATCTGATCGGTGCGGCGATGGGCAACGAAAGCGCCCTGCAACACATCCTCGATGCTGTCTCGACTGTCGGTGCCGTGCGCCCTACCAAACTGACGGAAGCCACCATCATGCTGGTGGTCCTCGGTCTGATCGATGTGGTGATGATCTCGAACCTGCTGATCATGGTCATTGTCGGCGGCTACGAGACCTTTGTCTCGCGGATGAATTTGTCGGACCATCCGGACCAGCCGGAATGGCTCTCGCATGTCAATGCCTCGGTGCTGAAAGTCAAACTGGCGATGGCCATCATCGGCATCTCGTCAATCCATTTGCTCAAGACCTTCATCAACGCCGCCAACTACGATGCCAAGACACTACTGGCACAAACCGGCATCCACATCGCGTTCCTGTTGTCGGCGCTGGCGATCGCGTATTGTGATCGCATCATGACCGACACCCAGAACATGTCCCGCAACCAGCATCACTGACCATCGAGCCCCTATGACCATCATCAAGCAGGAAGACCTGATCGAATCCGTCGCCGCGGCACTGCAATACATCAGCTATTACCATCCGGCCGATTACATTGCCCACCTCGCGCGCGCCTATGACAACGAGCAAAGCCCGGCGGCCAAGGATGCGATTGCGCAGATCCTGACCAACTCGCGCCTGTGCGCCGAAGGCAAGCGTCCGATCTGCCAGGATACCGGCATCGTCAACGTGTTCCTGAAGATCGGCATGGAAGTGCGCTTCGAAGGATTCGGCAAAGGTTCGGTTACCGACGCGGTCAACGAAGGCGTGCGTCGGGCCTACAATTTTGCCGACAACAAGCTGCGCGCCTCGATCGTGGCCGACCCGCATTTTGAGCGCAAGAATACCAAGGACAACACGCCTGCCGTGGTCCACATGGAACTGGTGCCAGGTAACACCGTGGACGTGCAAGTCGCGGCCAAGGGTGGTGGTTCGGAAAACAAATCCAAGTTCGTGATGCTCAATCCGTCTGACTCACTGGTCGACTGGGTCATGAAGACCGTGCCGCAAATGGGTGCCGGCTGGTGCCCGCCGGGCATGCTCGGCATCGGCATTGGCGGCACCGCCGAACGTGCGATGCTGATGGCCAAGCAATCGCTGATGGAAGACATCGACATGTACGAGCTGCGCCAGCGCGGCCCGCAAAACAAGACCGAAGAATTGCGTATCGAGCTGTGCGAGAAGATCAATGCGCTGGGTATTGGCGCCCAAGGTCTGGGCGGCCTGACCACCGTGCTCGATGTGAAGATCATGATGCAACCAACCCATGCGGCATCGAAGCCGGTCGCGATGATCCCGAACTGCGCGGCGACACGTCATGCGCATTTCGTGCTCGATGGTTCCGGCGCGGTCTATCTGGAACCGCCGCTGCTGTCGAGCTGGCCCGATGTGAACTGGGTCGCCGATACCGAAAAATCGAAGCGCGTCGATCTCAACACGCTGACCAAGGAAGAAGTCGCGTCATGGAAACCGGGCCAGACCCTGCTCCTGAACGGCAAGATGCTGACCGGTCGCGACGCTGCGCACAAGCGCATCCAGGACATGCTGGCCAAAGGCGAAGCGCTGCCGGTCGACTTTACCAATCGCGTGATTTATTACGTTGGGCCGGTTGATCCGGTACGCAACGAAGCGGTCGGTCCGGCCGGTCCGACGACGGCGACGCGGATGGATAA
>CANFED010000232.1 GCA_947445995.1 Oxalobacteraceae bacterium
GAGCGCGCGCTGGTGCTGATGGCTGCCAGCCACCTGCGCGAGGGCGACGTGATCCTGGTGCGACCCGGTGAAGCGATTGCCGCCGACGGGCTGGTGCTCGAAGGCGACAGCGCGGTCGACCTGTCGCTGCTGACCGGCGAAAGCCAGCCGCTGCGCAAGAGCATCGGTGCGACGCTGCCCGGCGGTGCGGTCAATGCGACCCAGCCGCTGGTGGTGCGCATCACGCAGGCAGCACGTGACAGCACCTTGTCGATTCTGGTCAAGCTGATCGAACGGGCCGGGCAGGGCAAGCCGCAACTGGCGCAGTGGGCCGATCAGGTGGCGGCGTGGTTTGTCGGCATCCTGTTGCTGTTTGCGCTGGCGGTGTTTTTCTACTGGCAATGGGCCGATGCGGCGCGGGCCTGGCCGATTGCGATTGCGGTGCTGGTGGTGTCGTGTCCGTGCGCGTTGTCGCTGGCCACCCCGACCGCGCTGGCGGCGGCGACCGACCGGCTGGTGCGGCGCGGCATCCTGATCGTGCAACCGCATGTGCTGGAAACCCTGCATCGCGCCACCCACATCATCTTCGACAAGACCGGCACGCTGACCGCCGGCAAGCCGGTCCTGCGGCATGTCGAACTGCTCGCCACTGCATCGCCGGACTGGTGCGTGCAACTGGCCGCAGCGATGGAAAAATCCAGCGCCCATCCGCTGGCCGCAGCACTGGTTGCGGCGGCGCAGACTCTTCCGGGAGCGGCGCTGCAGGTGGCCGAGGTGCGGCAAGTGGCGGGGCGCGGACTGGAGGCCACGTTCGAGGGCCGCACCTTCCGGCTGGGCACGGCCACGTTTGTTGCCGAACTTGCCGGTGCGATCGACGATGCGGGTTCGCCCGATGCGACTGCGGTCTATCTCGGCAGCGCTGCCGGCTGGCTGGCGCGCTTCGATCTGGCCGATGGGGTGCGCAGCGATGCGCACGATGTCGTGGCCCATTTTCAGCGCGGCGGCAAGACCGTCATCCTGCTCAGCGGCGACCAGCAAGCCGTCGCGCAGCAAGTCGCTGCCGGACTGGGCATTGGCACCGCGCTCGGCGATGTCTTGCCCGAGCAGAAGCTGGCCTACGTGCAGGCCTTGCAGCGCGACGGTGCCATCGTCGCGATGGTCGGCGATGGCATCAATGATGCGGCCGTACTGAGCGGTGCCGATGTGTCGTTCGCGATGGGCGGTGGCACGGCGCTGGCGCAACTGCACGCCGATTGCGTGCTGTTGTCGGGACACTTGTCGTCCCTCTGCGAGGTCGACACCACGGCCGCGCAAACGCTGGCGGTGATCCGGCAAAACCTCGGCTGGGCCACGATCTACAACATCGTGGCGATCCCGGCTGCGGCGCTTGGCTGGCTCAATCCGTGGATGACCGGCGTCGGCATGTCGGTCAGTTCTGCCGTGGTGGTGTTGAATGCGTTGCGCCTGCGCCGGGTGCGCCCTTTGCCGAGAAAGAATCCCTGATCATGGAAGCGCTTTTCCTGCTGGTTCCGCTGAGTATTGGCGTCGTGTTTGCCGCGATCTGGTTTTTTTTCGGCGCGTCCGACAATGGCCAGTTCGATGATCTGGTCAGTCCCGGCTGGCGCGTGTTGCAGGACGATGACCGGCCACCAGTCGTAGCGAAAGAAGACAATGACATTGCCTGAGTTTTCGGTGCGTAGCTCGCTGCTGGCGCTGACGCTGCTGGCATTGGCGCTGTGGGGCGGCTGGCGCGTGCTGGCCGGTCCGCGCGTGCCGGTAGTCTTGGTCGAGCGCAGCGACGTGGTCCAGACCGTGGTCGCCAGCGGCCGGGTCGAGACGCCGTTGCGGGTCGATATCGGCAGTCAGATAACCGGGACCGTGGCCTCCATCCCGGTCGCCGAAGGGCAGACGGTGCAGGCCGGTCAGTTGCTCATCGCACTCGACAATAGCGAGGCCCGTGCCGCCGTCGAACAAGCGGTCGCGGCGGTCGCGCAAGCACAGGCGAAGCTGCAGCAAATCCGCAGCGTCGCGTTGCCGCTGGCGCAGCAAGCGCAGCAGCAGGCCGAGGCAACGCTGGCCAATGTGCGGCGCCAGCATGCGCGGTCCCGCGAACTGCAGCAGAAGGGTTTCGTCGGTCAGGCCGCGCTTGATGATGCCCAGCGCAATCTCGATATCGCTGCCAGCCAGTTGCGTAGCACGCAGTTGCAGGTTGCGACCAGCCGTGACGACGGCAGCGACACGCTGCTCGCGCGCACCGCGTTGCAGCAGGCCGAAGCCAGTTTGCATCTGTCGCAGGCGCGCTTGCGTTTCACCGAAATCCGCGCGCCAGCCGATGGCACGCTGATCGCCCGCAATGTCGAGCCGGGCGACGTGGTCCAGCCGGGCAAGGCGCTGATGGTCTTGTCGCCAGTCGGCAAGACCCAACTGGTGGTGCAGATCGATGAGCGCAACCTGGCGATGGTGCAGCTTGGCCAGCCGGCGCTCGGTGCCGCCGATGCGTATCCGGCGCGACATTTTGCGGCGCGGGTCGCGTACCTCAATCCGTCGGTGGATCCGGCGCGCGGATCGGTGATCGTCAAGCTGGACGTCGCCGAGCCACCGGCGTGGCTGCGGCAGGACATGACGGTGTCGGTTGATATCGAAGTCGCGCACCGCAGCGCGACGCTGGTGCTGCCAATATCGAACCTGCGTGACAGTGCCGGTGCGCAGCCGTGGGTGCTGGTTGCGCGCGCCGGACGCGCCGTGCGGCAAACCGTCAAACCGGGCGCACGCGGCATCGGCAAGGTTGAAATCCTGACGGGTCTGCAAGCGGGCGAACAGGTGTTGCCGGGCCTGATGCCGAACGTCGCCGAGGGCGACCGCATTCGCCCCGACGTGCGATGAATGACTGGCTGCCGTTCGAGTGGATCGCTGCCGTGCGCTTTTTGCGCGAAGGACGGTTGCAATCGATCTTCATCATTGTTGGTGCTGCCATCGGTGTGGCGGTGATTGTTTTCATGTCGGCTTTGCTCGATGGCTTGCAATCCAACCTGTTCAAGCGTGTGCTCAGTTCGCAACCGCACATCGTGCTGCAGCGCCCGCAACAGGTCGCCTTGCCGCAGCGCACCGATGCCAATGGCACGCAAATTCTGATGGCGCAACAAAAGCCGTCGCAGCGCATCAGTTCGATCGACCAGTGGCAAAAGGTGCGCGCGCAAATGCAGCTGCGGCCCGACGTGCTGGCGGTGTCGCCCTCGGTGACCGGGCCGGCGTTTGCCTTGCGTGGTGACGCCAGCCAGTCGATTTCGCTGATCGGCATTGATCCCGAGCAGTACGCGCGGATTGTCCCGCTGCCCGAGAAGATCACCGCCGGCAGTTACCGGATGACCAATACCGACATGCTGATTGGCATCCAGCTGGCCGACGACATGGGCGTGCAGGTCGGCGACAAGTTGCGTGTCACCAGCGCCAATGGCGGCAACCTGACACTGACGATTGCCGGCCTGTTCGACCTCGGCAACCGCGCCGTCAATCAGCGCAATGTCTACGTGCTGCTGTCGACTGCGCAAAACCTGACCGGCCTGGTCGGCGGGGTGTCGACCATCGATCTGACGGTGCAGGTGCCGTTCGATGCCGAGCTGGTGGCGCAATCGATTTCCGCTGCGACCGGGCTGCAGGCGCTGAGCTGGATTGCCACCAACAACCAGTTTTTTCTGGGCTTGAATGCACAAAAATTTTCCAGCCAGATGATTCGGCTCTTCGTCGGCCTGTCGGTCGCCGCCGGCATCGCCAGCGTGCTGGTGGTGTCGGTGGTGCAGCGATCCAAAGAGATCGGCATCCTGCGTGCGATGGGCGGTTCGCGCGGGCAGGTGATGCGACTGTTTTTGATCCAGGGCGGCATCGTGGGATTGTTCGGTTCGGTGCTGGGGTCGGCGATGGCGGCCGGCTTGCTGCTGCTGTGGCGACTGGTAGCGAAAAATCCCGATGGCACGCCGATGTTTGTCATTACGGTCAGCGTGCAACTGTTCCTGTGGGCGGCGCTGCTGGCGACGCTGACCGGACTGGCGGCGGCGGTGACGCCGGCCTTGCGTGCGGCGCGACTGCAACCGGTGGAGGCCATTCGTGGATGAGGTGGCTGAGGTAGCTGACGAGGTCCTGCGCCTGACTGGCATCCGCAAATCGTTTGGCATTGGCACGCCGACCGAGACCGAAATTCTGCACGGTATCGATCTGGTCTTGCAGAAAGGCGAGTTTGTCGCGCTGATCGGTCCGTCCGGTTCCGGCAAGAGCACGTTGCTCAACCTCATCGGTTTGCTGGACCGCCCGACCAGCGGCAGATTGTGCATCGAAGGTACCGATACGACCACGCTCGATGAGGCGCAACTGACGCGCTTGCGCGGCCATCGGGTCGGCTTCGTGTTCCAGTCGCACTATCTGATCTCTGCCTTTACGGCGCTCGAAAACGTGATGATGCCGATGCTGCTCGATCGTGGCCGGCCTGATGCCGCCATGCGCACCGTCGCACGCGATTTGCTGGCGCGGGTCGGGCTAGCCGATCGCGCCGATTATCCGGCATCGAACATGTCGGGCGGTCAGCAGCAGCGCGTGGCGATCGCCCGCGCACTGGCGATGTCGCCGCCGCTGATCCTGGCCGATGAGCCCACCGGCAACCTCGATACCAAGGCCACCGAGGGCATCTTTGCCCTGATGCGCGAGATCGCGGCGGCCAGCGGCACCACCTTTCTGCTGGTGACACACAACCTCGGGCTGGCACATCAGTGCGATCGCATCATCGAACTGGTCGACGGGCAAGTCGTGACAGCGGGCTGATTTCTACAGGATTGCCGGTGACCGTAAGCGTTTGTAAGGGCGCGGGCGCGGTACGGGAAGGGCACTTATCGTAAGCGCGTGCATCAAGTCTTCTCCTCCCCAATTGACTACTGGGTTCATCCACGTGCGATCAAGCGCGTGGATTTTTTTCGTCGTGTGCAATCAATTTGTATGCAATTAAATGATTGCATCAGTTATCGTGAGTCTCCCGAATTAGCGTATAAAGATGCCGAACCTGCCCGCGTCGACGACCGGCCCCCGAATAATTTTATAGAGTACTCATGAAGACACTGACTTTGATTTCCCGTGCTGCGATCGTGCTGGCGTCAGTCACCGGCCTGGCGGCCTGCGGCGGCGGTAGCAATGTTTCCAATATCAGTGTGGGCGGCACCGTGACCGGCCTGACTGTCGGCACCCTGACGCTCAACAATGGCTATTCGAGTGTCACGCTGCCGACCAATACCAGCACGTTTAACTTTACTGCCCGTGTCCCGACCGGTTATGGCTTTCTCACGGTGGTGACGGCGAAGTCGCCCGACTTGACGTGCCGCGTGACCAATGGCAACGGCGTGGCAACGGCTGATGTCACCAATGTGCTGGTGGCGTGTGTGCCGAATCAGACGCTCAGTGGCAATGTCTCCGGACTCAGCGCGGGTGGACTGGTGCTGGCCAATGGGAGTGACACCGTCAGCGTGCCGGTCAATACGGCCCCCTTTGTTTTTCCGACCAAGATCGGCGATGGTTTCGCCTATGGTGTGACGGTGCTGACCCAGCCAACCGGCCTGAACTGCACGGTAGCGAATGGCGTCGGCACGATGAGCACGACCAATGTCGGCAACGTGTCGGTCACTTGCGTCGCGAAGCCGGTCGTCTGATTTATCCGTGATCCACTTTGATTTGTTTTCCCGTTTCCGAAAGCCTGCGATGACCACATTCACTTCCACTCTGCGCCTTCCTGCTGCGCTGCTCCTGTCCTGCGCACTGGCGGCCTGCGGCGGTTACACCACCGTCAATCTGGGCGGCGCAGTCTCCGGCCTGACCACGGACGGACTGGTGCTCGCCAACGGCACCAGCAGTACCGTCGCCATTCCGGCCAATGCGACGATTTACATCTTCCCGAATCAGATCGACGTGAACGCCTCGTTCGCCATCTCCGTGAAGACCCAGCCGGCCCGCCTGACCTGCGCCGTCGCCAATGCGACCGGCAGCGCCAGCGGCATTGCGATTACCACCGCCAATGTTGTTTGCGTACCGAACAAGTACACGCTGGGCGGCACCATCGCCAACCTGAATACGGCCGGCCTTGTGCTGACCAATGGCCCTGATACCTTTAGCCCGGCGGCAGGTGCGCAGGTCTTTACGATGCCGACGACGGTGGCTGATGGCACGGTTTATGGCGTGGCCGTGCTGACCCAGCCTGCGGGGCA
>CANFED010000233.1 GCA_947445995.1 Oxalobacteraceae bacterium
CGCCGAACTGCTTGCCGACACCGGCAATGCGCAGCCAGTGGTCGTCGTGTGGTGTGGTCATGAGGCGGCGGCTCTTTCGGACAGGGCAATGAGGCGGGGCAGATAATGCGCAAACGGCGGGACGACGAGACCGACGACCTTGGCCGCTTCGTCATGCCGGCGCAGTGCGACGGCGCGTGCGGCATGCGGATGGCTGCCAAAGGTCGCGGCGGCAGCGGCGTCCATCACGCCGCCTTGCAACGTCATGCTCAGGCGTGACGCGTCCGACAGCGCGGCCAAATAGGGTGCTTCGGTAAAACACAGATAGCGCTTGGCATCGACATGCAAGCGGATGGCATCGATCACTTCGGCGGGCATCAAGCCGCGCAGGTACGGCACGATTTTGTACTGGTGCAGGTCATCCTTGCCATCGGCGAGGTCCTGATCGGTTTGTTCGAACACCATGTGGCCGAGGTCGTGCAGCAGGCAGGCGACGACCAGTGCATCGTCATCGCCCGCTTGCCCGGACAACCACGCACATTGCAGGGCGTGGTCGCGCTGGGTGATGGCCTCGCCGCCGTACAGGCTGGCACCGGCATGCTCGAAGAGTGCGGTGATGTCTGCTAGCGTGAGGCGCACGGTCATCGATTACTTCGCTGGCTTTGGCTCGGACTTGCCGTCATAACGACGGGTCCATTCGGCCAGAATGCGATCGCGATTGGTGGCTGCCCATTTCAGATCTTGCTTGATCAGCAGTTGTTCGTAGTTGGCCGGAATCAGCGGGTTCGGTTTGGCCACGCCGGGATAGGCAACGATGGCGAAGTTGTTGGCGAACTGTTCGTTGCCGGACTTCGAGGCGGACCAGTCAGCCAGCTTGCGTGCGGCGTCAAGGTTCTTGGTGCCCTTCATGATGGCGGTGGCTTCGACATCCCAGCCCAGACCTTCTTTCGGGAACACCAGATCGATTGGTGCGCCGGATTCCTTGAGCTTGGCGGCACGGTATTCAAAGGCGATACCGATCGGGAATTCACCGGCAGCAGCTTGCTTGCAGGGCTTCGAACCGGAGTGCGTGTACTGGGCGATATTGTTGTGCAGCTGGTCCATGTAGGTCCAGCCGTCTTTCTCGCCGAAGGTGGCTAGCCAGCCGCTGACATCGAAATAACCGGTACCGCTGGAGGCCGGATTTGGCATCACGATCTTGCCCTTGTATTCGGCCTTGAGCAGGTCTTTCCAGCTCTCCGGTTTGGTCAGCCCCTGCTTGGCGGCCTCGACGGTATTGAAGCAAATGGTCGCACCCCAGACATCCATGCCGACCCAGCTTGGCGGTTTGGTGTCATCAACAAAACGCTGGTTGAGTTTCTCGACACCCTTGGGTGCATAGGCTTGCAACATGCCTTCTTTTTCCAGCACCAGCAGCGAGGTCGCGGCGACACCCATGACGACATCGGCTTGCGGTGCGGCTTTTTCAGCGAGCAGTTTGGCAGTAATGATGCCGGTCGAATCGCGCACCCAGCGCAGTTTGATGTCGGGATACTCGGATTCGAATTTGGCTTGATAGGCTTTGAGCTGATCGGCTTCGAGTGCGGTGTAGACGGTCAGGCTGGTTTCGGCAAAGGCGCTGACACTGAACAGGCAGAGCAGGGCGGGCAGGGTTTTTAATAGCGACGGGATCTGCATTGGGTACTCCAGAAGGGTGAGTGTCGTCGCGACACCGGAGCTTCGAAGTCTAAGTAGTCAATATGACCTCATCGTGACGTCTATACGACTTGGTGACACGATTTGTTTGGACGCGATCGAGTTGCACGTCATCTTGTGATGCATGCGCTTGTGGTACGGTCAGGGTCGGATCAACGACTGAAAGGAAGTTTCGTATGGCGATCGGCTGGTTTACCGTGCTTCAGGCAGTTCCGTGGGCAGATGTGATCAGTAACGCACCCAAGGTTGCCGAGGGCGCTAAAAAATTATGGAATTCGGTTGGTAAAAAATCCGTGCCGCCGGTATCGGCAAATGCTGCGACGACGCAGGCGATGACGCCGGCGGCCCTGGTCGACGCGCGTCTTGCCGCGACCGAAGCTGCCGTGGCGGCACTCAATGAACAGATGGTGGCTTCGTCGGCATTGATCCGGGATCTGGCTGAACAGAACGGGCAATTGGTGCGGCGGGTCGATGCGAACTGGCGCAAGGCGCGCTGGTTGTGTCTGGCGTCCGGGATTGTTGGCGCGGTGCTGGCGGCTGGCTTGATGGCGATGCGGGCGGTGGCGGTGTGAGGCTCGAGGAGTTGGAGTGCCTGGTGCAATACCCCGCGGTTATTGCACTCAATTTGTGATGAATCCGCTCGCTGAAAAGGTCATCCGCACGGATCGTCTGATCCTGACTCCGCTGAAGGTCGGCCATGCGGCGGCCATGTTCGAGGGATTGCGTGACGCAGACAGCTATGCCTTCCTGCCCGACATCCCTTTTGACGATGTCGCAGCACTCGCCGCACGCTACGAACGACTGCAGCGTGGCCGCTCGCCGGATGGACGCGAGATCTGGTTGAACTGGGTGATCGGTTTTGCCGATGCGCCGGACCTGTGTGGTTACGTGCAATTTACCGTGCAACCTTATGCGCGACGGGCGCTGGTAGCGTACTTTGTGTTCGCCCCGAATCGCCAGCTGGGCATCGCCCGCGAAGCAGTGGCCGCGGCACTCGCCGAAGTGATCGCGCACTTTCCGCTGGCGCATGTCGATGCCGAGATCGATACCCGGAATGCCGCCTCGATCGGATTGATCGAACGATTGGGATTTGTGTGCCAGCGACTGGTGCGCAATGCGGATAAATTCAAGGGAGCTGTGAGCGACGAGGTGCACTACACGTTCGTTGTTCCGGCCAGCTTGCCTGTTGTTTAGTCAGGACGACCGGCCATCGTCATCCGCATTCAATGCGTAACTGGTACTGCGTCCGCCCGCCCCCGACTTGCACAACAGGCCGCGCACAAGCAGGTCGCTGATGTCGCGCAAGGCCGTGTCCGGCGAGCACTTCGCGATGGCTGCCCACTTGCTGCTGGTGAGTTTGCCGTCGAATCCGTCGAGCAGCCGATTGACCATTTTCACTTGTCGCTCGTTGAGCGTTGCGGTGGACCAGCGCTGCCAGAAACGGGTTCTGGTCAGCACCGTGTCGAGGGTGTGTTGCGCCTCATCGATCGCCCGGTGCAAGGTGGTCAGGAACCAGGCTAGCCACGCAGTCACATCGAGACTGCCTTTTTGCGTCTTTTCGAGGATGTCGTAATAGGCCTTGCGATCACGCTGGATTTGCGCCGAGAGACTGTAGAAGCGTTGGGGACTGGCATCGGCACGGGCCAGAAACAGGTCGCCGATGGCACGCGCAATGCGGCCATTGCCATCATCGAACGGGTGCAGCGTGACAAGCCACAAGTGGGCAAGACCGGCCTTGATCAGTGGCGGCAGCGGTGCACTAGCGTTAGCCCACTCAAGAAAAAGTGTACATTGCGCGACCAGTTGTTCTGACGGCGGCGCTTCGTAGTGCACGCGTTGCCGCCCGATCGGGCCGGAGACGACCTGCATTGCGCCAGCCGCATCATCGCGCCAGCCGCCGACCTTGATGCGTGACAGGCCAGAATATCCTCCGGGAAAAAGCGCCGCGTGCCAGCCAAACAGGCGCTCGCTGGTGAGCGCTGCGTGGCAATTGCCCGTCGCGTCGAGCACCATGTCGACGACACCTTCGACATGACGATCAACCGGAGCCAGGGCACCGATGTCGACACCCATGCGGCGCGCAATGGACGAACGGACCGAACCGGTATCGAGATGCTCGCCTTCGATTTCGCTGGTCTTGACCACGTCGTTGGTGAGCGTCGCCAAACTGGCCTGGTCGCGCAAGGTCACGCCAATATCGGCAAGTCGCCCCATCAACCGGCCTTGGGCATGACTGACCTCGGCCAACTGGTGAACCAGTTGCGCGAGGTCGTAGCGCCAGTGCGGCCAGTCGCTGGCTTGCCAGATGTAAGTGGGTCCGTGGCTTCTCATGCGGAGATTATCAGCGACAATCTCCGCATGGACAAGCTATTCTCCGCAAGAGTTGCGGAGAATAAGGCGGATATTCACCGCAACAACTGTACGGTCTTATTGTGAAACGACGCGTTGGCCGGAGGGCGGGCACAGGGTCATCGTGCCCACGCGAATGCACCGCCGGAATTGGCCGGCTTATTTGATGCGCTGCTCGTTGCGCACGCGTGGGCACACCCTACGATTTGCGGCGGCGCACCGCGAAACCGATCAACCCCATGCCGGCCAGCAGCATGCCGTAGGTCGACGGTTCCGGCACTGCCGAGACGTCGGTGTAGACACCGTCAAACCGGGAGGACGCACCCAGACCATTGATGCTGGTACCACCGAGCAGCGCCAGGAAACTGGTATTGCCCGAGTAGTCGCCGAGGAAGCGGAAGGCATAACCGGAATTGGCCGCGACGTATTCGGTGAAGGTCAGCGTCTTGCCGGCGACAATCGCACCGAGGCCGTTGAAGGTCAGCGACGAGCCCCCCAGTGCAATCGCCGAGTTCTCCGACAGCGACAGGCTGGCAAAGGCCTGGCCGTTCGCAGCGCCGGCATTGACCAGTCGTAGCGTGCCGCCTTCGAGCGAGAGGGCGCTGGCAGCGGCAAGGCGATTGGTGCCATCCAGTGTCAGCGTGCCACCGCTGAGTTGGGTGGTGCCGGTGTAGGTGCTGACACCCGACAAGGTCACGCTACCACTGGTGACTTCGACATTGTTGAAGTTGGAGATCGCGCCGCCATACGCAAAACTGTTGCCGGTACCCGGATTGAGTTGCATCGTGTTCGACCCGCTGCTGCCGCCATCGATGCTGCCGAGGACCGAGGCGTTGCCGCCATTGATGATGACCACATTGCTGGCGCTGCCCAGTGCAATGGCTTTGCCGCTGCCGGTGCCATTGATCAAACCCGCGTTGATGATGGTGGTCTGCTCGTTACCGGTGACGATTGCAGCGGTGTTTGCGCCACCGCCGATGATGCTGGCACCGGCATTGTTGTTGATGTTGACGCTGTGACCGCTGGCCATCCCGATCGCGATGATGGCCGAATCGCTGCCACCGCGGATCACGCCGCCCGACTGATTCAGGATGCTGGCATTGGCGTAAATTCCGTCGCGCTGTCCGCTGAACACGCCGCTGGTAATGTCGTTGCCTGACAGCGTGATGCCACGACCGACCGCGTTGTTGTTGCCGGCGGCGACCAGGCCTTCGATCAGGCCGGAGTTGGTGACAGTGCCGCCTCCGATGGTCAGGCCTTCGCTCAATGCCATGCCGCTGCCGGCTGCACTGAAGGCATTGACCGAGCGGATGGTGCCGCTGTTGATCAGATTGAGGCGGCCATCCACATCGATGCCGTCGCCATCGCCTGTGACGCCATTGCCAATGATCGTGCCCCGGTTGACGACCGTGACCAGTTGCAGCGCGTTGAACCCGTCGAGGTTGAGTCCGGAACCGTTGTTGCCGCGAATGATGCCGCCAGCGTCATTGGTCACGTTCATGGTAAAGATTGTGGTGCCGGTTTTTGGGCCGCCGGTAATGCCATGACGTGCACCGTCAACTACTCCGGTAGCGCTATTGGTGATGACGATGCCGGAGTTATTTTGTCCGTCGATACCGTCGCTGCTGCTGCCGTTGCTCGTCGTTGACTGGATGGTGCCGGCATTGAACACCACACCATTGATACCGGGTCGCACCGCGTCGGCTTCCTTCGCTTGCAGCAGGCCACCGGCGAAATTGTTGATCGTGTTGGAACCGGTGACCGCATTGAAATCAACTGCTTGCGAACCACTTTTGCTGGCGTTGCTCGAGATCATCCAACCATAGTTGTTGAGAATGACGGTCGAGCCAGTGGTGTTCATCTGGATCACATCCGCATCGGCGGTTAGCATCTGCGCTGCGCTATTAGTGGCCGATCCGTTGTTGATTGTCAGTCCGGTGACAGCCGCACTGTCACGCACCACGCGTCCGGTCCCCGTTTGCGACATCGTGCCGCTATTGTTGATCGTCGCATTATTACCCGTGATGGTCACGCCGACCGTGCTGCCGCTGACGGCCAATGTTTTGCCAATGGCGAGCGCACCGGTCTCGCCGCTGCCCAGCGATTGTGCCGTGGTGCTGTCGGTCGTGAGCGTAAAACCGGCGGCCGATGCCGTACCGATACTCATCGGCAGGATGGCCGCAACCAGCA
>CANFED010000234.1 GCA_947445995.1 Oxalobacteraceae bacterium
CCCTCACCGCACCAGCTGAAACAGCATCGCCGACACCGAAGCAATCACCGGCAGCGGCGTGCGCTGCCAAAGCTTTGCCGGCTGCGACAACGGAATCACACGCCGCAGAATCACACCGAAATCGAGCGACGGCGCGTGCGGAAAATAGTCTTGCTGAATCGAGATGACCTGCCGGAACCCCTTGCGGTAGTAATACGACAGTTGCGGGTCGGCCGGCTCGCCGGCATGGAATTTCTTTTTGCGATGAACGTATTCCCAGGCCGACAGGTCAGGCTCCAGTTCGCGCGCGCGCCGGAAACCCGGCATCGGCGAACCCAGATAGACATCGCGCCAGCCGGACTTGAGAGCACGCGGATAAAAGAACCGGAAAATCGCATCGGTCGCCGCCGCATGATTACTGCTCAGACTGATACCAAACAGGCTGCGCGTCTGTCGATGCAGCACGTTGTCGGCCGACAGGTTCGCCGTCGATTCCCAGCGGGTCGGCCCGATAAAAATCGCCGGATTAATCGGCCGTATGAATAGCGATGCCAGCGCCTTGCCGGTGCGCGGACAAAACGTCCCTATGCACAGTTGCGGATGGGCAGCGATGCGCTGACGCAGCATCGCTTCGGAGGCCGCCTGATTCGGCTCCCATTTATCGTGTTCCAGCGCCAGCAAGGCGGGTACATCAGCCTGCACGAGATAGCGCGTCTGCAAACGCGCCCCATGTGCGCGCCGCAACAGCCGGGGTAACAGTTCAATAAACATGGTCAACTCCGCTGATAGCGACAGGCCGGGTTCCAGTAGATATCTCCGTGATCAGGCCGGTCAGATAACCGCGCGTAATGACAGCACGCTCGCGAAATGCCGGGTCCATCATCAAGGCGCGATGCAAGCGGCCAAGACGAAAAAATGGCACCGACGGAAACAAGTGATGATCGGCATGGAAGTTGACGCCGTTTTGCGCAATCAGCAATCGCTCCAGCGGACCAGCGAGCATCGTGCGCGAATTGTCAAAGCCGGCCGCCGGCAAGCCAAAATGTTCGCCCAGATCACGCACATACAGAATCGCCATCAGGAAGGTCGCCAGCGGCACGATCCAGTACAGCAGGACCGGCCGCCACAGGTCGAAATACGCAACGATAGCAAACAGCAGCAGCGCAAACATGAAGCGGCCAAGCACGGTGCTGCGCGGCAGACCGGTTGCCATGCCGGCGTCCACCGTGTAGCTCTTCAGATCCTGCAACGTGTACCAGCCGATCGCGTGCTTGGCGATCTCCAGCCAGACTTGCGGGCGGGTTTTCGGGAACTGGTAACGACGCTTTTTTGAGGACGCGACATAGTTGGGATCGTGTTCGGTCCAGGCGTGCTTGTGATGCAGCATGTGATTGCGGCGAAAGCCGTGGATCGTGATGAAGAACGGGAAAGCAGTAAAGACATCGCCGACCAGATCATTGAGCCAGCCGCGCTTGCGGCTGAGCTGATAGTGCGAGTACTCGTGCATCAGCGCCAGCAACGCGTGCTGCCGGGTGGCAATGAGCAGCATGCAGAGCAAGCTCACCGCCCCGTGCGCTGACCATGTCGCCAGCCACGCCAGGGCGATGATGCAAACCCATTCGAGGCCGGTCTGCAGCAGCAACCGGCCCGGTGCCGGCGGGGCCAGCGTCTTCAGAAGGTCGCGTGGAAGGTGGATATTTCGGGCAGGAACAGGGTGTGCGGAAGGTGACATGAAAATCTCCATCGGTCTGTTTAACGGCAATTTCTCGATAATTTACTAATGAATTATTTCTTCCCCGTGACATCACCACGCAGTTGGCAATCGCACCACACACGGAACCATCCAGTCTCCGCGGTCACTTAGACAACATTGCTTGCGCTATCACTTCCGTTTCCCTTGTCTGATCTTTTATTTGCTCAACTTCCATGGCCCCAACCTCGCGGCTCCGTGCATCGCCGACCATTTCGCCCCTTCCCGCGGCAGCGCCCGGCAGGGACGGTGCGTCGATGCCACCGGCAGCCAAGCAGCCAAGCAGCCAGCTTGTCGTGCCGGCCCACAACACAATGCGCAAGAGGTTCGCCCGGCTACTCAACACCAAGCTAGTTCCGCACCTGCCGGCCCGGCGCTTCGCCGCCGAATGGCCGACTGCGGCGCGCGAAATTTGCAAGGATTGGGTCGATACCCAGAACGACCATAACGTGACGACGGTGTCGCTTGTCGCGCTGTCGCGCATGAAGGCGCTCGAATACGAGCGAAAAAATCTTGCAGCTATCCACGAAGACCAGCGCTTGCTGCCAGCGACCGCCACCAAAGCCGATTACTACCAGGCAGAAATCGAAGCGTTCCTGGCCGCTGTCAACGAACAGGACCCGCAGGCGGTGCAAGAGAGTTTCAAGCTCGCCGGCAGCGGTGGCTTGCATCGTCAGCATGCAACTGTCGGCGCGACCATCAGTAATTCGCTCAGTGTGGCGGCCTTGCTCACGCCCGATCCGGTCAGCAAATTGGCGCTGGTCGCTACCCGCGGGCTGACGCAGCTCTATACCTCGGCCGCCGTCATTGCCGCCGGGCCGCGTCGATTTCGCAATGCCTGCACCGAAGACATCATTCCGCTAGGACGCGCCGATGCATCAGCGGCAGCCAAGCGGGCACCCAACATGTTGCAGGCGTCACTGGCCGTCATGCGTACCTTGAAAATCAAGGACGTCAACAAGAGCCTGGAGCAAATGGAGGTGGCGATGAAGAAACTCGAGCGCGCAAGAGACGGCGGCACCGTGAGCGCCCGGCAAGACACACGAGAACAACTGGAACTGGCCTTCGCCCGGATCTGCCACCAGCTCTCGGTGAAGACGGCTTACAAGACCTCATCCGAAAGCGCAAAAATCGAGTTCATCGGCAACCTGCGCTATCTGTTGAGCAGCTATACCGGCACCGCGGCCGTGCTGACCGCGGCGATGATCGCGGTCATGACGCCGGTATTCATCGATGCGGTCGTTACAGGCGGACTGATCGGCGCTGCGACCGCGCTGACGGTCGTACTGTATCTCGGCTATCAGCTCGGCCCAGGCCCGTCTCGCGATGGCGAAGACAAAGCCAAACGCGCCATCGTCGCCCTCGTCAAAATGCTGGAAGTGCTAGGCGGTGAAAATACCCAGAGCACACGCCAACGTGGCGAAGCCTATGCCGACTATCTGCAAAACCGGAAAGTGCCGCGCCTGACCCGGCCGGCAGAACGAAAAAGAATCAGGGAAGCCGCCCTTGCGACGCTGCAGGACAGGCTGGAAGCGATCGCTGCTATCAAACCACCACCCGCAGGGCTCGACCTGAAGACCAACTGGGATGCCTATAGTGCGCACCTCAGAGTCGCCAAGGAGAAGGCCGCCGGGGCGGAAAAAAACAAGCTCGACGAGCCAGCACGCGAGCAGCAATTGATCGAGCATGACAACGAGTTCAGTCGCCTGCACCGGCAAGACTTTGCCGTCGCGGAGCTGGTCGCCGCCTGGAAAACCCCGATGCTCATCCGCATGGACGCGGCCAGCCGGCTCGTGAAAGGCCGGGTGGCGCAATCGACCAAACGCTTGCTGAAACTCAAGCATAACGAAACAGCAACAACCTGGCGGAGCAGAGCGGGCCAGATTGACCGGCGCAGGGTTGCCATCGAAATGCAAGAACAGGATTTGCGCGAGCGCCTGTGTGACATGTTCAACCTGGAACTGGCACTGCAGGACTTGAAGCTGGCACCGGGTGCCAGCGTGAACAGTGTCAACCAGACCCGCGCGACCGAGCGCATCGCTGCGATCACCAATACGGATGTACAACAGCTGTTTTGCGGTAACGCCGAAGAACAGGTCGAGGCCATCAAGCTGTCGAAAGAACTGACCGCCGGTGAAAGCGAGCGCTATACCAATGCCAATACCGGCTTGGCAGCCTTCGGTATTGGGCTCAACCTCGGTGTTGCGGGAGCGGATCTGGTGGTCAATGTCGGCAAAGCAACCAACGCGTTCCCCACACTGCAATTCAATGACTACAAGCTGGTCGCACTCTCCCAGGCGGGTGCCGCACCGGGGGCGCACCAGAGCGCCGGCGACCGCGCCGCCTTCCAACTACGTGAAATGCAAAAGTTACTGGAAGAAACCGAGCTGAAAGAACCGGCACCCGAGCACCGCGTGCAACTGGTCCTGGAAAGCAATGTCGTACAGCCGGGCGACGCGGCTGTCGACGCCTTCCTGCACGAACTGGTGGAGGATATCGGGGAGTCCGACGTCGTGCCGCGCGCCCTGCACTTGACGCTGCAGCATGCATCCCCGGCTGCAGCCGGGCCACCGGCGAGCGCCGCCGTACCCGCATCAGCAGAAACGGAAACCGAAGTGGTGGCCGTCAACCTGAAACCGACCACAGCCTTCCATCGCATGCAATACAAAAAAAATCCGCCCGCGCAACGCAGGCGCCACACGCGCCATCAAATAGCCGTCATTTGGCGACAAACCGCGATGTCGATTGCCGGATTGCCGGTGCAGGCATTCGCTCAGCACCGGGTCAGGAAGGCTGCGCCGACACTTGCCAAAGCCGCAGCGTCACGCGGCACGGCGCAAGCCTTGTTGCGGCCAACCACGTTTGACCGGACGGAAGTGCCGGTGAATGAATCCGGGGTGGAATGCCTGGAAAACCGGCACGTCGTGATGGTGCAAGCCGGCACACCGAAGCAGGCACCGCATCCGATTCATGCCCACAAGATCCGGCAGCAGTTACCCAGTGATGCTGCCTACGCCGCAGGGCAATCGCCGCAAGGTGGCAGCGTCGATGATGTCATCGTGCAAGGGCTGGCATCGGGACAGGGCATCTTTCAGTTCGTCTCGCGCCGCGCGCACTACGACCCCGAGAATAGTCGCGAAACACCGGTCATCGGGATGCTGCTGGAACACCTGGAACAGAATCGGAATCAGAATCCGCAACGGCTGATCGGCGGACGGTATCTTGTGACCAGTGTTGAACGCATCGCCGGCGGCGGCGGGAGCGATTTCCTGCGCCACGTACTGGTTGCCGAAGACACCTGGTCGAAGCCGCCACGGGAGGTCCGGATGCCGATCACCCAGGCCGGGCTAAAATTTTCCGAACGCAAGTTGTGCGTACAGGAGATTCAGCGTGCCAGCACACTGCTCGACGAGCACAACGCCTGGCTCAACGAGAACAACGCCCTGCTGGCGCAACCGGCCAACCCGGCCGATGCCGACAAGATGATCCTCAGCTTTGCCGGTATCGGGCGCAATGCCACGCTCATTACCTATCGCGTGCTCAGTGCAGCGATCGACGACGGCAAGGTCACGGCAGAATCGCTGGACTTCGCGCTCGATGCCGAAATCTCCCCCAACCGGGTACGGCGCGGACCGCGTTACGTCCACACGAAGGACCAGCGGGATGAACTGCGCCTCGCACTGCTGGCACGGATTGCGGCGCGAGCCCCGGCGAGCCAAGTATAATCAGTCCTCCTTTTCCTCCTATTGGCCGCGCCCGTCATGCAAGACAAATACAACCACGCCGAGATCGAAAAATCAGCGCAAGACCACTGGCAAGCGACCGACGCCTACAAGGCCGTCGAACACGCTCAGGACCAGCACGGTAACGACAAGAAAAAATTCTACGCCTGCTCGATGCTGCCCTACCCATCGGGCAAGCTGCACATGGGCCATGTGCGCAATTACACGATCAACGACGTGATGTATCGCCACCTGCGCATGAACGGTTACAACGTGCTGATGCCAATGGGATGGGATGCCTTTGGCATGCCGGCCGAGAATGCGGCAATGGCCAACAACGTCCCGCCGGCGCAATGGACCTACGCCAACATCGCGCACATGAAACAGCAGATGCAGGCAATGGGTCTGGCCATCGACTGGTCACGCGAGATGACCGCCTGCAAGCCGGACTACTACAAATGGAACCAGTGGATGTTCCTGAAGATGCTCGAAAAAGGCATCGTTTACAAGAAGACCGGCACCGTCAACTGGGACCCGGTTGACCAGACCGTGCTGGCCAACGAGCAGGTGGTCGATGGCCGCGGCTGGCGTTCCGGTGCGTTGATCGAGAAGCGCGAAATCCCGATGTACTACGCCCGCATCACCGACTACGCCGAAGAATTGCTCGACCACGTCGACAACAAACTGCCCGGCTGGCCCGAGCGCGTGCGCACGATGCAGGCCAACTGGATCGGCAA
>CANFED010000235.1 GCA_947445995.1 Oxalobacteraceae bacterium
CCACCGCACCTTGCCCATATTCCAGCGCCAGGCTGGCCGTACCGGAGCCATTGAGCTTGGCATTGATGTTGATATCTTTCGCCGCTGTCACCGTCAGCTTGTTGGCGCTCCAGATAAGGACCTCATTCACATTCACATTGCCGGAAGTACTTAGAATCTGCACGTTGCCACTGGCCAGGCTCGTACTCAACGCCAATGCTGTCATGTCGCCACCGCTCGCAGCAATCGTGAAGTCGACCGGGTCAATCAGCCAGGTGCCGGATTTACCGGCACTGCCTGCGACAGCCGCTGTGGTGATGCGCGCATCGTTGCCGATGGTGACGCGGGCCGCCGAGGTTTCGATGAAACCGCCGTTACCACCGTCCGGTGCCGACGCATCGATCACGCCGCGTACGGTGACACTGCCACTTTTCATGCCGCCCAGCAGCGTGATGACACCGGCCTTGTTATTGAGTGTGTGCGCTTCGATCACGCCGGTGTTATTGACCATACTGGCAAGCAGCGATTCTTTCGCGCCGGCCGTCATGATGACCATGCCGCCATTCGCGCGCACCAGTCCGCCGTTATCGACCAGGCTATTAAGTACGCTCTGGTCGATCTGCAGTTGCACCAGATTATTCGCGTCGAAGCTAAGCGTAGCGGCGCTCCCGGCACCGAGCGCGACCGTACCGAGCCGGGCCGTGATGATGCCCTGGTTGCTGACCGTATTGCCCAGCAATGCCACATAGCCACCATCCACAGCGTGCAGCGTTCCCTGATTGATCACGCTACCGCGACCGTTGCCGCTGAAGGAGCGGCTGGCGCTGGTCAGGCTGGCGTCACTGACATCGAGCGTCGAGGCCACCAACCCGCCGACATTGACTTGCGCGCCTTGCCCGAACAGGATGCCGTTCGGGTTGATCAGGAAGACCTGGCCATTGGCATTGATCTGTCCGAGTACTTGCGTACCATTGGTATCGGCAATGCGGTTGACCGCGATCGCGGCCGCATTCGGTTGCACGAAGTTCACCGTTTCTTGTGACCCGACATTGAAACTTTTCCAGTTCAACGCGGTGTTCTGACTAGACTGCACGATTGTGGTGGTGGAGCCGGACTTGCTGATACTGGCCGCGCCGCTGGTGACCTGGCCACCAAGCGGGTCGGCCTTGGCAATGCCGCTGGCGAGCCCGAGTGCAGTGGAAGCAATCGCTGCGGCGAGCTTGCGGCGCGAACCTTTGCCGCGTCCTCGGGTGGTCTCTGCGACCGCGACCCAGCTATGGAGTACCTGACTCCAGACGAGGCGAAAAATATGATTCATTGATCCGTGGCGTTTCATGGTGAAGTCCTTTTAGAATTGTTATTGGTAGAACTTGCGGCGCAAACGCGCCCCTTTCCCAAAGCGGGAAATAAAAAAGGTTTGCCGGGAATCGGCAGGCAAGCGACAAAAACTGTCGGGTACGATGTACGGGTTACGCGTGGCGTCCTTTGACGCGTACAGATTTACGGGTGCGCCAGATCAATCGGCACTGTTGTAGCAAACCGCTTCGCAGCCGAAGCAATGATTTGGTTAGTCTCTGTATCAAGATTGTCATGGCACTGAAACCAAACAGGTATCAACCAGTTGCTCAGTCAAAGAGCGTGCCGGCAGCATCGAGGGAAGAGTGATCCAGCGAGCCAGCGCGGCCGTAAATTCGACTGCCGTGAACGGCTTAGTCAGGTAATCGTCCATCCCCGCTGTCATGCAACGTGCGCGATCACCGTTGATGGCGCTGGCGGTCAGTGCGATTATTGGAGTGCGCCGAGCGCCGGTTGTCTCTTCCAACGCACGCAAGCGGACCGCTGCTTCGAAACCATCCATCACCGGCATCATGCAATCCATTAGGATCAGGTCGAAACAACTTGTCGCAATAGCATCGAGTGCCTGTACACCGTTTTCAACCAGAACAACCTGACAACCGCGCTTGGTCAGTAATATGCGCGCCAGTTGCCGGTTCATATCGCCATCGTCAGCGACGAGGACTCGCGGTATTTTGAAGCTAGCGTTGGATGGTTTGACAGGCGGTGGCGATTCGGGTATGCAATGCAGGTCAGGCGATACGGGGTCTGTGATGGCACACGGCACCCGAAACACGAACATCGATCCGCTTCCAGCAAGGCTGCGACAACTGATATCACCGCGCATCAACGTCGCCAGTTGCTTGCAAATTGCCAGACCAAGCCCCGTGCCACCGAATTTTCTGCTGATCGAACTGTCTGCCTGACTGAATGGCTGGAACAACTGTTGTTGCGCTGTAGAGCTCATGCCGATGCCGCTATCGATGACCGTAAACACCAGTTGCAAGATCTGCTGGTCAGAGGCGTCCGGTTGTGCCTCGAACAACATCTGTATTGTGCCTTTCGGTGTAAATTTGATCGCGTTATGGAGCAAGTTTCCCAGCACTTGGCGAACCCGAAGGGAGTCCCCAATGACCCAGCAAGGTGCAAGGGTGCCTGTTTTTGACAGGATGGTGATGTGTTTTTGATCCGCTGCAACCTTGTGCAGACCAATGACTTCGTTCAGCAATCGCACCGCATCAAACGGCATTTCTTCAAGATCCATATGACCCGCTTCTATTTTCGAGAAATCCAGAATCTCATTAATGATGCGCATGAGGTCCGTGACACTCGTACAGACATTCTTGGTGTAGGTTTGCTGAAGTGCATTCAGGGGCGTTTCCAGCAACAGTTCGGACATGCCGAGAATGCCGTTCATGGGTGTTCGAATTTCATGACTCATCGTTGCGAGGAACCGCGTCTTGGCCTGGTTGGCAGCGTCGGCTTTTAACTGGAGAGACCTTGCATTACGTGCATCCTGCTCCCGCCGCTTCAGTAGCGTCGACACCAGCCCGAATGAGATGCACAGTGCCAGCAAGCTGATTGCCGCCACGCTGCCAATTAGCCACAAGGTACTGCGCCAGCTACTCAGAAACAGATCATCCGTGATGGTGACATTAATAATCAGCGGGTAATTACGGACCAGCCGCACAGCGCCCATCAGGTAATCACTGCGAAATCCGGAAGCCTCCGACGGGGCACGTTTGAGTACGACCTCATGTTCCTTGCCTTGCTCCATGACTTCGCGCGTTGTCCCGGTGATGAACTTTTTTCCGGCGAGGTCACTGACTTCGGGCCAGCGTGCGAGTAACGCGTAATCACGCCGATACAACGAGATTTCCGCATGTTGACCAAGACGAAGGTTTTCGAAAAATGTGCTGAAAAAATCAGTACGGATACCTATGACAGCAACTCCCAAAAATTTGCCGTGACTGTCGTTCAGACGGCGACTGATATGAAAGAGCCGGCGACCACTCGCTCTGCTCTGTACTGGCGCACCAATGAAGACACCAACATCTGCGAGTCGTTGTTGCTTGAAATATTCGCGATCGGAAACATTGACCGTTTTTAACGGAGAAGGGCGGCTACTGGCAAGCACGTCCCCATTTGCTCCGACGAGAACCGCCACATCAATTTGCGGTAACCCGCTGATTTTGTCGCGTAATGTGTTCGGCGTCTGCGCATTACCCAGTGCTTTTTCCAGCCCTGCTTGATCCTGCACGTCCGCAAGCTTGACCATTTCGTCGAGGCTATTGAGTACCAGATACGCCGACGCCATGACCTGTGCGGTATTTTCTGCCAACACCAATGATTGGCCACTGAGGTCTGCACGCCAGGCCTCGATCTCCCTCTCATGCAAAATCCAACCGGACGTCATCGTCATTACGGCGAGTAATGCGATGAGCAGCCCTCCGATGAGAAGGGTAGTACGTCGTGCAGTTGGCTTGTTCAATGCGTTCATACTTCAACCGTTTGCATTTCACGACAACGGGACATTCGGACCTTCGTTGCCTTGCAAGCAAGCAAATAGCCGCGGAATTCGTCGACATTTAACGGCTTGCTAAACAATGCGAACCCGTTTGGCATGCCGCTTTGCTTTCGCAGTGACTCTGCTGAAAGACTAGATATAAAAGCAATGTTGTCGGGCGCAATCTCAGGCGTGTTCAGTATTTTTTTGACGACATTAAAAAGACTGACACAGCTCTCCTCGATATCAATCAACAGGATGTCTGGTCTGTGTCGCAGGATGCCAAGTAACGCTTCTGCACCATTTTTTGCATATTGCTGCTCGGCTTCGTGATCCACCGACAGGATTTTTTTTTCATAAAAACTACGTTGGTCCGCACCTGAACTGACGATCACGTAGATGCTGATCGTGCGCGTGAAAAGAGCGCTTCGCGCAACGAGCGACCGGGATTTTTGATAAGCAGCTATCGCCACAAGAGAAATTCGGCGATCTCCACCCACGGTTCTGCATCCCGACAGGGAGCCATTCTCGACGAGTTGCTTTATTAGAGGAACTGAAACGCCAAGAATATAGGCCGCTTTTTGCGGCGAGCAGAGTGTACGACTGACCATAAATTAATACTTAGATGAAAAAGGTTCCCCCATAGTAACAAATTAAATGTGTAAAGTGTTTTGAACGTAAAAACATTTTAAATCGTTTTTAAAAGCTAAATATGCGTAAATTGGTTTTTTCTATTATTGCATTTATGGTCGTTATTTCACGGCCTAAGCTGGACAATGGATAACAGAAGGAAATCGTTCGCGAAGGGATTTTTCTGAATTGCCGGACTAGTTTGTCGGTCCAGA
The DNA here is from genome assembly GCA_947445995.1 of Oxalobacteraceae bacterium. Lineage (GTDB taxonomy): Bacteria > Pseudomonadota > Gammaproteobacteria > Burkholderiales > Burkholderiaceae_D > Actimicrobium. The sequence continues at coordinate 4,666 of CANFED010000235.1, forward strand.
AAAGTTGCAAGGTCTGCTGGTCATTGGCAAATACAGGGGTTCATTAATCGAGCGCCGGCACCGTCAAAGTCCGGCGTGTTTCTGGCAACCACCGCGAAATCGTAAAGCAGGGCGGGTGCTGCAATCTGCCGGTCGAAAGGATCCTGTGGTCGTTGTGCGATCAGGCGTTTCCACATCTGCGCGCAGTAAAGGCAAGGGCGACGTCTTCTTCGACGTTGCAAACATGCTGACGGATTTCTTTACTTCGTCGTCGGAGGCCAAACGAGGGTGCGTACTTCAAGTGCGACATAGGCAAATCTGCGTTTTTCGGCTCCGGCGCGTGCCGCTTCAACTGCTGTATTCAGGGCGAAAACAGTGGCACGGGAAGCGAGGTTATCAACGACGGCGATGATGTCGGGGCGCCCACAGAATTCGGAAAAAATAGCACGCTAAGGATTTCCCCCTGATTGCTCAGCTATATTTCGTCAGCTTGTCGCGGGCCAGCAGTCGTGCCACTGTGGACGGATGAACATTGAACAGGCGCGCCGAGTCAGCCGCCGTTTTCTGGCCAGAATCAACTAGATGAACGATTTCCTTTTGTTGCGTGAGCGTGAGTTTGGGACGGCGACCACCGATGCGACCTTCGCTGCGGGCGACTAGCAAGCCACTGCGTGTCCGTTCGCGCAGCATCGCGCGTTCGAACTCGGCGAACGACCCGACGATTTGCATCATCATGCGGCCGGCCGGGGAGGTGGTATCGACCGCTTCGGTCAGGCTGAGGAACCCAGCTCCCGCTTTCTCCACCGTTTCCATGAGCGTCAGTACGTCCTTGAGCGATCGGGACAGGCGATCAAGTTTCCAGACGACGAGTACATCATCCGACCGCAACTGATCGAGTAGCCGATGCAGTTCGGGACGATCCCAGCGACCCGCTGACGTTTTTTCTTCGAATATCCGCCCGCATCCCGCGGCATTGAGCGCCGCCTTCTGTGCGGTATTGTCCTGGTCATGGGTGGAGACGCGGGCATAGCCGATACGCATGGGGTCACTCCTTGGGTGACGGGATTTCCGTACCAGTTGGTCCGGGCCGATTGTCGAGCCGCGCCTTCGAGAGCGTGACTGCCTCATGCAGTTTTTGCTCCAGCAATTGCCGGGACGGCAGCCCGGTCAGGTATTCGGCAACGTGAATGCCGCTTTGGTCCAGTTCCAGCAGTTCTATCTGTTCACTGTTTTTGCCGGTGCAAAGGATGATCCCCAGCGGCGGTGCTTCGCCCGGTTCCTGTTCGTGTTTGGCCAGCCAGCGGAGATACAGCTCCATCTGGCCCTTGTCGGCAGCCTTGAATTCGCCCAGCTTCAGTTCGATCGCCACCAGGCGCCGCAAGCGGCGGTTGTAGAACAGTAAGTCGATGTAGAAGTCATTATTGTCAATTTGCAGCCGTTTCTGGCGGGCGACAAAGCTGAAGCCGGCCCCCAGCTCCAGCAAGAAATTTTCCAGTTCACGCAGGATGGCATCTTCCAGGTCTTTTTCAAGATA
>CANFED010000236.1 GCA_947445995.1 Oxalobacteraceae bacterium
ATCAATTGCGGAAAGGCGACGAAGAGGGTGATCAGCAGCAGGTGGACGCCGACGTGCGGCAGAACACCGGCAAAGATTTCGGCCAGTGGCCGTTTGGTATAGCGCGAGACGACAAAGACATTGAGCCCGACCGGTGGTGTCACCAGTCCGACTTCCGCCGTAATGATGATGATCACGCCGAACCAGATCGGGTCGAAGCCGAGTGACTTGATCAGCGGCAGCACGATTGGCACGGTCAGGATCAGGATGGCGATCTGGTCCATCAGGCAGCCCAGCATCAGGTAGCCAAGCAGGATCAGGCCGATGATGATCCATTTGGAGGTGTCGAGGCCGCCAACCCAGCCGACCAGATTCTGGGTGACCTGCGTGAGGGTAAAGAAGTAGCCGAAAATTTTTGCACAGACGATGATCATGATGATCATGCAGCTGGCGTGGATCGCATGCATCAGCGCCGTATTCAGGCTGCGCAGGTTGATTTTTCCTTCCTTGATGGCGAGCAGGAAGGCACCGAAAGCACCAATGCCGGAGGCTTCGGTCGGCGTCGCGATGCCGGTATAGATGACGCCTGTCACTGCAAACAGCAGGAACAGCATCGAGCCGACTACTTTGAGCGACGCTAATTTTTCGCCCCAGCTGTAGGCGACGCCCGGAGGTGCTCTGCCGGGCTCCAGCTTGACGAGCACATACACGGTGGCCATGATCGCCAGCGTCACCAGAATGCCCGGCAAGATGCCGCCGATCAGTAACTGGCTGACGCTGACGTCAGCAATGATTCCATACAGGATTAAAGCAATACTCGGTGGTATCAGCATCGACAGCGTGCCGGAAATCGCCACTACGCCGCCAGCGAGCTTGGGCTCGTAACCCTGCTTGAGCATCGCAGGAATGGTGGTCGACGAGAGCGTGGCAGCCGACGCCGTGCTGGAGCCGGAAATCGCACCGAAGCCGGCACCGGCCAGCGCGGTGGCCATCGCCAGTCCGCCCGGAATGCGGCCGACCCAGATCGAGGCGGCCTTGAACAGGTTGTCGGCAACACCGCTGATGATCACGAATTCGGCCATCAGGATGAACAGCGGTATCGAGATCAGTTCATAGGTACCGGCCGTCGACAGTGGTGCCGTCGAGAGCACGCCGCTGACGGCGTCCATGCCGCCGATCAGGTACAGGCCGAGCGTGCCGGTGAACAGCAGCGAAAACGCCACTGGCATGCCGATCGCTAAAAGCAATAGCAGCAGCACCGACACGCTGAGCGCCATCATTGCTGGGCCTCTTCACTGCCGGAGATGGCTGGCAGTCTGGTCAACGGCACGGTCGCACCGATCGATGTCGCGTAGCCGATGGTCTTGAGCAGGGCGCGCAGCGTCAGCAGGCCGAAGCCGAGCGGAAGCAGGAAGGAGGTACTCCAGGTAGTCAGTTCCAGGCCGTTTGCGAGTCGCATGCCGCTGTCGAACTGGGCAATCGTCTGCAGTGCGGCAAACCAGGTCGCCATAGCGAATATCGGTGTCGACATCGCATGCGACAGGGCTTCCAGGATGTAGCGCTTCGGTTGCGGCAGATAGTTATGGATGATGTCGACCGACACATGGGCACTCGCCCCCAGCGTGTGCGAGACCGCCAGAAAAAATAAGCCCGGCATCAGGAAATACTCGATGACTTCATAGGACCAGGTCAGGGGCGCATTGAACAGGTAGCGCATGCCGACGTCGGCGACGACAACAAACATCAGCGTCATCAGCAGCAGGCAGGCAATCGTCACCGCAATGCCGTCGATGGCATCGATGGTGGCTTCGAGCCGTTGGTAGGTTTTTTTCACGTGGGGGTCTCCTCCGTTTTCGTGGGATGTGCCTTGCAGCCAGTCTGTGCTGGCGTCATCGGCGCGGAATTTCTATTTCATTTTTATCTGGTCAGGCGTTCGATGGCCGCGCAGGCCTCCATCAACTTGCTTGCGTGCTGCTCCATGAGCGGACGGAAGCGTTCTATCGGTCCACCGATGGCGACCACATAGCCGTCGGCTCCCACCTGGATTGGTGCGGCGATCGACATCAGCATCGGGATGTGTTCGCCGAGGACGAATTGCCAGCCTTTCTTCTGGCCTTCTGCAATTTGTTGCGTGAGCAGTTTCGTGTCAGTCAGGGTGCGGTCGGTGAATGACTTCAGGTCGAGCTGCGACAGGGTTTTTTCCAGTTGTGCCGGGCTCAGCGTGGACAAGATTGCCTTGCCGCTGGCGGTGCAATGCAGCGGTTTGAATTCGCCGACTTCCGGCGAAAACCGCACGCTCTGCACGCATTCGAAGACATCGAGATAGGTGATGCCGTCGCCCTGGCGCTTGCCGAGAACCACCGTCTCGTGGGTGGCGTCGCGCAGCGCAGAGAGCACCGGTGCGAGTGTCTGCAGCAGCGGCGAAGCGGCAGTAATGGCGGCGACCATGATGGCCAGCTTGCGGGTCGGGTAATACCCTTGACGCCGACCCAGTTCATACAGGTAACCACGGGCTTGCAGCGTCTTGATCAATCCGTGCGAGGACGATACCGGCATGCTCAGCAAGGCGGCGATTTCCGACAGCGTGAGCGATCTTTTTTCGCGGGCAAATAGCTCAATGACGTCGAGGGTGCGGTCTGCAGTTTTAACCATCTGTTTTCGCCTTGTTTTCACATCCATGAAAAAGTATTCAATCTATGGAAAAGTATCTGCTGGTCACTCCTGCCTGTCAACCGTTCATTTGTCAGGGAAAGTCATCGCGAGGACTTGATTGGCGGGCCAGAGCCGATGACATCCGAAAATGCATCGTCGAAAGCTGGGGGAGGCAGCACGCCCACTGGAGTCAACCCCATTTTTGTTCAAGGGGTATCATGCGGGCCTGCTCAGTGCAGCGCGACCATGGAGCGCCGGGCGCGAGGTGAGGCGAGTGTGGTCGCGGACAGAAGTGTCGAGGACGATCACGCACCGGCTTAAATCAGTGCAAGCAGGTAATCAGAAGAATCAGATGCAATCAAAGATTCAGGCAGGATGTTCGTGTGAATGGCCTGAACAAAATGAAGCTACCGAAGCAGCGTTGTCAGGTAGCGCTCCTCACGATAAATAGCAGTAAGAAATAACCAGGAAATACTCAAAATAATGGAATGGATCCCGATAGTCTTAGTTACGTTCAAGGTTCTTGTGCTCGGCACGGGCATGTTCTACGCCATCAAGTGGCATTACGATCAGGGCAAGAAGACGATGGACAAGCGCGCGGTACTGCGCACGAGCAGCATGGTGGCCGTAGCCTTCGTGCTCTTGGCGGTGGGCCTGATGATCGGCACCTTCTTCGTTGCCAGGATGCTCGGTTTGGACTTGACCTCCTCCTGATGAACGGAATTCGGGTGCACCGCTAAAAAAGTCGATCGGATGTAATCAGGTCGGCTTTCGCCCGCCGTTGTCATCAACGACAAGGGCATGCCCGAAAATCCACGCTTTCGGTCGTTAAATTTCCCCGCAGGGAAATACAGTTCTCCGAAGCAATAATGTGTGAGATAGTTCTATCGAGCAACATCATGTGCGGCAGTTGCATACCGTAAAGGATTCGATATGAGCACCACAGCCTCCCTCCCAGTTCTTGTATTGACCGCACCCACTGTCCAGAACGGCGTGAGCAGCAGCGCGACAGCGCTCATCACCGATGCCGACGCTGCGCGTTTTCTGGCGCAGGCATCGATGGGAGCGAGTCGCGAGTTGATCAACCAGGTCAAATCCCAAGGTTATGCCGGGTGGCTCGACGGTCAGTTCGCGATGGCGGGATCGGGTACTCGCTGGGACTGGCTGGTGGCAAAAGGATTTAACGACATCACCAAAAAATCCACCGAGGCGGGTTTTGACGCGGCGGTCTGGCGCAAGCTGATCAGCGCGCCTGACACGTTGCGGCAGCGCATCACGCTGGCGCTGTCGGAAATCCTGGTGGTTGCCATCGACGGTCTGGTCGGTGCCGGCTGGCGTTCCTTTTCGGCGGCGGCCTACCTTGATTTGCTTGAGCTCAACGCTTTCGGCAATTTCCGCACGCTGCTCGGCGCGGTATCAACCAGCGCGCCCATGGGGCAGTTCCTGACCTTCCGCGGCAATGCCAGAGCCAATCCGGCGACCGGTTCCCATCCCGACGAAAACTATGCCCGCGAGGTGATGCAGCTGTTCACCATTGGCCTCGTCAAGCTGAACCAGGACGGCAGTTCTGTCACGGTCAACGGTACCCCCGTCTACACGTATTCGCAGGACGATGTCAGCTCTCTTGCCCGTGTTTTTACCGGATGGGATTTCGACATGGCCGGTGGCGACAACACGACGCCAGACTTCCTGCGCCGGCCAATGAAACAGTTCCCTGCGCGGCACGACGCCGGTGCCGCCAGCTTCCTCGGCGGCACGGTGGCGGCGGGTCTCGGTGGTGCCGAAGCGCTGCACGCCGCGCTTGATATCCTCTTCGCGCATGCCAATGTGGCACCTTTCATCAGCCGGCAGTTGATACAGCGGCTTGTTACCAGCAATCCTGGTCCCGCGTTTGTCGCGCGTATCAGTGCCGTGTTCAATAATGACGGTCACAACGTCAAGGGCAACCTGAAAGCTGTGATCCGTGCCTTGCTGCTTGATCCGGAAGCGCGCATCAGGACGCCATCGTCCGGGACCGGCAAGCTGCGCGAACCGATATTGCGCCTGACGGCTTGGGCGCGCGCCTGCGCTGTTACTTCGGCGAGTGACACCTGGGCAATCGGCAACACGTCGGATCCGGCCACGCGACTGGGCCAAAGCCCGCTGCGTTCGCCCTCAGTATTCAATTTTTTTCGGCCAGGTTACGTGCCGCCCGGCAGCGCGATTGCCGCCGCCGGACTGGTCGCGCCAGAATTCCAGATCGCCAACGAGTCCTCGGTGGTGGGCTATGTCAATTTCATGCAGCACCTGGTCGGTTCCGGCATCGGTGACGTGCTGCCCAACTACACGCCCTGGCTGCCACTGGCTGGCAACGGTGCCAGCCTGATTGCGGAAGTCAATACGGTCGTGGCGGCAGGGCAGCTTGGTCCGTCGACGGTCATGCTGATCGTGAACGTGATCAATGGCATGCCGACGGGGACCGTCCCGCTGCTCCTCAATCGTATCCGTGTAGCGCTGGTGCTAGTGTTGGCCGCGCCTGAATTCATCGTATTGAAATAGCCAGGACAGGAAAAATCATGACTAAGGGCAAAACCATGAATGCCTCACGCCGGGCTTTTCTGCGACGGACTTCCGTCTTGTCGGTGGCTGGCAGCGCCACGCCCTGGATGCTGAACCTGGCGGCGATGGCCGAAGCGTCCGCCGCCACGGCCAGTGATTACAAGGCGATCGTTTGCGTGTTCCTCTACGGTGGCAACGATTACGGCAATACCCTGATCCCGTACGACGCCAGCAATTACAACGCTTACTACAATTTGCGCCCGACGCTCGCCTACGTCCGCAGCAACCTGGGATCGACCATTCTTGCGCCGCTGGCAGCACCAGTCGACGCGGCGGGCTTTTCACGGCAATACGCGATGGCACCGGAATTGGCACCGCTGGTGCCATTGTTCAACGCTGGTAAATTGGGTGTGATTCTCAATGTCGGCACGCTGATGCAGCCAACAACCAAGTTGCAATACACGAACAAGTCAGTGCCGTTGCCACCCAAGCTGTTCTCGCACAATGACCAGCAATCGATCTGGCAATCGGCGACACCGGAGGGGGCCACCTCCGGCTGGGGTGGACGCATCGGTGACCTGTTTGAGGCGGGCAACGGCAATGCGACCTTTACCTGCGTCAACGTCTCTGGCAATGCGGTCTTTTTGTCAGGCAAGACGGCGGTGCAATACCAGGTATCGAGCAGCGGATCGGTTCCGTTCGGCGCGCTCGACAAACCCTTGTTCGGTTCGTCGGCCGCCAGCAACGCGTTGCAAACCCTGATCACCCAGCCGCGCGCCAACCTGCTTGAGCAGGAGTACACCCGCATTACCAAACGGTCGATCGACGCCAATGGCGTACTTGGCGCGGCGCTGGCCAGCGGTCGCGTGATCAACACACCATTCCCGGCAGGTAATAGTCTGGCCGGCCAGTTGCAGATGGTCGCCAGGATGATCGCCAACGCGGGCGCGCTGGGTGCCAGACGACAGGTGTTTTTTGTCTCGATGGGCGG
>CANFED010000237.1 GCA_947445995.1 Oxalobacteraceae bacterium
CGCTGGTGGAACGCCACGGCTGGGAAGGTCTGGCACAACGCATTGATGTGCGCTGTTTCAAGAGCGACCCGAGCATCAAGTCCAGCCTGACTTTCCTGCGCCGTACGCCGTGGGCGCGGGCCGAGGTCGAGGCGCTGTTCGTGCGGCTCGCCCCAGCCTGAAGTCTGGCGACCGTGCAATACCCTTACTGTTTCTCCATGCAAGCGCGCTCGCTCAAACGGCTTGCCAGGGATCCGATTCCGGTTCCGGGAAAGTGGCACTGATAAAGTCGATGAATGAGCGCACTTTGGCGGACAACTGGCGGCGACTCGGATACACCATAGTGACCGCAACGGTGCCCAAATGATGCTGCGGCAACAGGCGTACCAGTCGGCCTGAACTCAGATCATCCCCTAGCGTGAAGGATGATCGGATGACAATGCCCATCCCGGCCAGAGCACACTGGCGCAACAAATTTCCGTCGTTGGACACCAGTTTGCTGGTGATCGGCACGTCGACGCGGCGCTTGTCGATGAGGATGGACCAGTGATGACGTAATTGTTCGTAGGCAAAGTTGAGGCAGACATGTTGGGTGATGTCTTCCGGTTTCAGCGGTGCGCCGTGCTGGCGAATGTAGTCAGGTGACGCACACAGGATGATGTCCGACAGGCCGATCCGGCGTGCAATCATGCTGGCATCGAACTTTTGCAGCTCGATAAACATGCCGATGTCGAAGCCTTCTTCGACCAGATCGACCGTATGGTCTGATAGCGTGACATCGAGTTTGACATCAGGGAACAGCAGCGCGTAGCGGGGCAGTAACTGGGCCAGTTGCAATTGACCAAAACCGAGGTGCGAGTAGATCCGCAGCGTGCCTGCCGGCTTGTTCGACTGGGACGAGGCCATTGCATCGGCGTCGTCGACATCCTGCAAAATCTGCTTCGCGCGTTCGAGATAGATCAGGCCGGTTTCGGTCAGCGACAACCGGCGCGTGGTGCGGTTGAGCAAGCGTACGCCGAGGTGTTTTTCGAGATCGGCGACATGGCGGGTGACCACGGCGTTCGACATGTCGAGTGCCAGTCCGGCGCCGGCAAAACTGCCTTGTTCGACCACCTTGGCAAAGACGCGCATCGATTGCAAACGATCCATCGGGCATCCTGATTGTGGGTTCGGGCAGCCATTATTCCATTGTTACGGATATTGGTGAGCGTTGGCATCCTCGTTGCCCGTTGCCGCTGCTTGCGCGGCAAGGATGCGCCTGCACGAGCATTTGTCTGTCGAGTCGGCCGACTCCTGTTATCGCACCGTCATACCAGTTGTAATTGCTGTGCCAGATGGGCTGCGCGTTCCATCCCTTCCGCATTCAGGGCGAGCGTGGGTTCACCGCTATGGCTGAACAGGGCCGTCTCGCGTCGTAAAATCGCTGAAAAATTATTGGTGTCGTGGCAGTGCAGCTGCTTGACGATATCGCGAATGCGCCATAAAGGAGTTTGCTGAATACCCTGTGACAGATCGGAGTAGCTCATCAACAAGGCCGCATTGACGGTCTTTTGGGCCATGTTGTCGCCGGGAAGTTCTGTGAGGTGGGTGAAGTCGATTGCCGGATTGGCCAATGCCACTGGTTGGGGTGCGGTGGTGATGATTTCGAATTCGGGTTGCGCGTAGCGCGCCAGTTCGGCTTGCACGAATGCGCGCGTGCCTTCGATGCGGATACTTCCTTGCATTGCTTGAACAACAACATGACAAACTGATTGCATCACTGTTCCTTCACGATGTGGGTTTAGGTTCATTGGACCCTGTCGATGTGTCGGTGGTTTCTCTGCTTGATGGGTTAATGTATCTGCTTTCACACGTTGTTTTGCATGTTGCCAACGATTTCTGGTGAGAGTTGGGCATGGCAGCGCCATAGCTGTTGGCCGGAGGCGAGATATTTGATTTCGAATGGCGTAATTGGCTGGGCCGGTGCGTAGGCTTCGAGGGCGACGTCTGTTACACCTAGCTGGCGCAGCGCCACGGCAAATTCCTCGATATAGACGGGCCAGTTGCTGCGGCATTCGATGGTGCCGCCGAGTGCGATCGCCGCAGGGAATGCCGGATGACCATGCCAGCGGCGTCCGAGGTGACCGATCTTGGGCCAGGGATTCGGATAGAGCAGGTAGTGCCGCTCAAGCGAGATGCCTGCCTCGCCCATGAGTCGCCAGAAGTCGGCCAGTTCCGCGCGCAGCAGTAGTGCATTGGCAGGTGGCGGACCGGGCCATTGGGTTTTCCGGTCGATCCGGTCTGCGGACTGATCGACGCCAACGACGAAGCTGCCGGGCGATTGCGCCGCCAGATGATAGGTCGACAGACCGACTCCGCAGCCGGCATCAAGGATGACCGGTGGCTCTCCTGCTGCGCGCCAGCGCTGCACGAACAGGTCGAACGCTGCCCGGTTGTACGGCATGATGGGTTTCTGGTAGGGCGAAGCGAGATGCCGGGCCACCAGTCGCGGTAATTGCGAGTGTGTTTCGGTCTGGCTGCTGGTGACGGGGCGAGAATTGGCATGCATGCGGCGGAGTATACCTGTCGCATGCATGTGGTCCTGACTCTTCAGTGCATGATCACGGGATGGTGCATCACTTCGTCGTAACTGGCCAGAAATGCGTCGAACTGTTCGGCATCCGGATTGCTGGCGATGAGTTTTTCGACATGCTCGCGAAACGCAGTGGCCAGGGAGCCAGCGATAAAAATTTCGCGCTTTCCTGGTTTATCCATGATTTCGTAGCCACCGGAGCGTAATGCTTCCAGTGCGTTGTCAGCGCCGAATTCCACGACACTGTACTGGTCACTGTTATAGATCAGGTTCATCAGATTTCCTTGGTCGGTTGAATGCAGGCTGCACTCTTCCCAATCACAGGTTGGGCTGCTTCACGCAAAATCAATAGCAGGGCAACTTATGTCAGTGTCAAGCCGCAGATGGGTGTCGTAGGGCGCGCTGGTCAGGAATTGTCTGGCTTGTTGCAGGTGTGTGGTACTGGCGAGGCTGATGAAGAGGTGACCGGGCGGATGGCGCAGTACCCGGTTTAGCGTGACGCGCATGGTCAGATTACCGATGCAGCAGGGACACCCAGGGGCGATCCGGGTGATCGACAGATGGGTGTCTGGGCGTATGCCGGCAAGCGCACCAGCGCTGTCCGGCATCCCCTCCAGAATGACAGCGACTTGGCTGTGAACAGGCAGCTGGGCAATCGCCTCGGCGATGATGGCTTCTCTTTGCCGGGCGGTTGCACCGCTGATCAGCGTCGTTGGTGTCATCCGCCGCGCTTGACCAGTTTGCTCGGCTCGACGCCGAGTTGCTTCAGCTTGCGGTAGAGATGGGTTCGCTCAAGACCGGTACGCTCGGCCACCCGCGTCATGCTGCCGCCCTCACGGACCAGATGATGTTCGAAATAAGCGCGCTCGAATGCATCACGGGCCTCACGCAGTGGCAATTCGAAAGGGACCGTGAAGCCTGGTGATACCGGTGCGGCGTTGATGTCTCCCGCCAGCGCGGAACTCGCGGGCGAAACCAGCGTAGTACTGACGATATGCTGGGTATGCGTATTCGCCGACACTTCGCTGATGAGCGTCACCGGTCGTGGCTGGAAAGCCAACGGCCGTACCGGTTCCTTGCCGCGAGATAAACCTTGCTGGACGGCTTTCAGCAGTTTTTGCAGGGCGATCGGTTTTTCAAGGAAATTCATCGCACCGATGCGCGTCGCTTCCACCGCCGTATCGATCGTGGCATGGCCTGACATCATGATCACTGGCATCGTCAGCAAGCCATCACGTTGCCATTCCTTGAGCAGCGTAATACCGTCTGTATCCGGCATCCAGATGTCAAGCAGTACCAGGTCCGGGGTACTGGTCGCGCGCACGTCGCGTGCTTGTTGAGCATTTTCGGCGATCAGAATGACATGGCCCTCGTCGCTCAGGATTTCTGAAAGCAACTCGCGGATCCCCATCTCGTCATCTACTACTAGTATATTTGCCATGTGCCGAACTCCCTTTTTCAAATGGTTTTAGTCTCAGCGTCCTTGGTTGGGGCGGCTCCGATGGTAACTTACGGTTGCTCTCCCGGCGCCAACTTTAACAGCAAAATTAGTACTTTTGCACCATTTGAATCGTTTCTATTAAGAATATCTATGCGGCCACCGTGCTCATCCACGATTTTTTTCACCGTCGCCAGTCCAAGCCCTGTCCCGCGCGGTTTCGATGTGACATACGGCTCGAATGCCCTGTTGAGAATCTTTGCCGAAAACCCCGGTCCGTTGTCGCAGATGGTGAAGCGTACTGCGAGGCAGGTTTTTCCGTTTGCGCCCTGGTAGTGAACTGCCTCGGTGAGAACATCAATGCGCGGGGCAGCACTTTCAGCGGGGCGGTCGACGACGGCATCTTGCGCGTTTTGCAGCAGGTTATGAATTACCTGACGCAATTGGGTTGCATCTCCCATGACCATCGGCAAATCAGGCGTCAGCACCGCATTGATGATGGCACGTTCGTCGCCACCGGTATAAAGATGCAGAACTTCTTCGACAAGTGCATTGAGATTGAGTTGCGAAAGCACTGCCGGCGGCGTTCTGGCGTAATCGCGGAAATCGTCGACCATCCGTTTCATGGCATTCACCTGATTGACAATCGTTGCGGTGCTTTTGTTCAACATGGCAGCGTCTTGCGGCAATAACTTGTCTTCAAGTTTCATTTGCAGCCGCTCGGCGGACAATTGGATCGGTGTCAGCGGGTTCTTGATTTCATGCGCAAGCCGGCGTGCGACTTCGCCCCACGCTATCGAACGCTGTGCCGAAATGACTTCCGAAATATTATCGAAGACGACGACGTAACCGCTACCGCCCGCGCCCGGCAGCCGCGATCCGCGCGCCAGCAGCGTGATGTCATCGTCACGGTTGGTATCGCCGCTGCGACGGGGCACTTCGATTTGCTGTTGCCAGTGCAGGCCAGCATTGCCGTTGTCGGCACCGGCCGACTGCGCGCTTTGCGCCGAAAAGGCATTACGGATTGCTTCGGCAAAAGGTTCGAGTCCGGCGATCCCCAATAGCGGCTGATTCAGAGACAGCTTGACGTCGTGCTGCAGGATACGTTCGACGGATTCGTTGCAGGTGACCAGGCAGAACGTGTCGTCGAGCACCATCACGCCTGCCGACATGTTGGCCAGCACCGATTCCAGATACGCCTTGGCATTTTCGAGTTCGGTACGGTTGATTTCGACCGCGGCACGGGCATCGAACAGTTGCCGCGTCATCGTGTTGAAAGACTGGGTCAGCGTGCCAAGTTCATCCGAGGTGGCCACGATCGGTCGCGGTGACAGGTCACCTTCGGCCACCGCCTTGGTCCCTTCGGCAAGCAGTAGCAGCGGTTCTGCCAGGTCGCTGGCAATCAGGAAGGCGCTGACAATGGCAGCAAAAATTGCCAGCAATAACGTCAACGTCAGTGTCACGATATAAATTTTGCGCAAGCCCGATCGACTCAGGGACCGTTCCTGGTATTCGCTGTAAGCCGCTCGCAGTGCCTCCGCATTGGTGGCTAGCGACGACGGCACCGGCTGGATCAATTGCAGGAAACGCACCTCGGATTGCAGTGACAGTGCGTTGCGCCCCGGCGGAATTTCGACGACGACGCGCAGGCGCAGGTTATTGATGGCATCTGCCGCCGGCGGCGTGGTCAGCGCGGCCGTCGCGTCGATTTCACGCGACTCGGGCTTGCCTTCCATGCCGGTGTAACCACGCGAGAGCCTGGCCTGACGCAGCATGGTCGCATTGGGTATGTCAGGCACGATTGATTTGAGTTCACCGCCATCGGTGGCAATCACGCGGCCACTGGCGGTGACAATGATGGCTTCCTGGGTGCTGCTTTGTTCACGCCAGCGTCCCAGCTGGCGCATCTGGCCGCTATCAGGCAAGTCCGATAATTCGAGCGCGAGATTACGTGCCTTGGTACTCAGCTCGCTCAGCGAAGAATCCAGTGCGGCACGGCCAAGATTGAGCCCCGACTCGAGCGCCGCTTCGACCCGCACGTCAAACCATGACTCGATCGAACGCGACACGAACTGCACCGACACCGTGTAGATCACCAGTCCTGGCAAGATCCCGATCACGGCAAACAGCAGCACTAACCTGGCCATCAGACGCGAACCGAACAG
>CANFED010000238.1 GCA_947445995.1 Oxalobacteraceae bacterium
CCGTTGCAACTCCGCCCGTCGTGACGCCATCCGTTGTGACGCCGCTAGCCATTGCGGTCGCGCTGCCGTCCGCTGCGCCCCCTCCAACGCAAACACCTGCAGCCACTGAACTCCCGTCACTGCCAGTGCTTGTCACGCCGCAGCAAGCCGCCATCGCAGACCTGACACGGGCACGTGAGAACGTAGCGGCGGCGGATTTCCCTGAACCGAAAACAGTGGCATCGCTGACCGTCATGACGCCATCGAAGCCAGGCACGCCGGTCGGGACTGCCCGTCCGGGCGCAGGGGTGATCGATGCATTCGACAGTGCGGCCCAACGGACCGAGCCCTCCTGGTACCTGCAGGACGACGGCGTTGTGCCTTACTTTCGTAACCTGCCATTGGCCAGCATCGACAAGGCCGAACTGACCACGATGCTCAATGACCGCAAGACCTACAAGGCGCAATTGTTCGCACCGGCCACCGCGCTGCTCGAAGCCAACCCGGCGCTGGCCGATCTGCCGCCCTGCGTTCAGGGCCAAGAAGTCGATAGCGGTACCTGCGTCATCAATGAGGCACTCCAGACGATCCTGCTGAAAAAAATGGCAGCAGAAGGGCACCAGACAGTCGATACCCACGCCAGCCTTCCGGCAATCGGGCGCAAACGGGCGCTGGTCATCGGATTAAACAGCTATGCCGACAAGCGCATTCCCCAACTGGCCAGCGCACTGCCGGATGCGATGGCGATCGGTGATGCATTCAGTAGCCGGCTCGGCTACGCGGTCACGCGACTGGAGAATCCGACCAAGGCGCAAATCATGCAGGCCTTGCACCGGATTGCGCTTGACATGGCACCCGCCGATAGCGTGGTGATCTACTTTGCCGGTCATGGCGACATGGTGGAAAAAACCGGCGAAGGTTACTGGATTCCTGCGGACGCGCGTGCCGATGACCCGTCCGGCTGGATTTCCAACGCGGATGTGTCGCGCTCGCTGGCAAGGATCAAGGCGCGTCAGGTGGCGATGATTTCGGATAGCTGCTATTCCGGCACCTTTGCACGCGAGCAAACAGTGCAGTCGGGACCGGAGCACACCGCCGCCAACGCGGAAGCCTATCTGCGCAAGCGCACGGTGACCGTCATGACATCGGGTTCGGATGAACCGGTGGCCGACACCGGCAAGCGCGGCCATTCGGTGTTTGCCTGGAACCTGATGGAGCAGATCAACCAGCTCGATAACTGGAGCGCAGGCACGTCGGTGTTTGCCACGGTGCGGGTCGAAGTCGAACGCGCATTACCGCAATCGCCGCAGTACGGTGCATCGCTCAGCGCAGGTCATGAAACGGGCGGGGATTTCCTGTTCGAGCGGCGCGACCGCATCCAGTAACGTGATGCTTGATTCACCCGGCACCGTCAACAATTGAAATCAGAGGAAACACAGATGCGCAGCAATCAATGGACAGTCCCTTTTCTTCTTGTCGCGCTGAGCGGCGCGGCAGGGTCGGCGTACGCCACGTCGTGCATGGTGATGGGCGATCGCATGGCAAAGGTCCAGTCGGCCGAGGGCATGAAATCTCCGGTGTTTCTGACCGCCGACTGTGAAAGCCTGCGGCTGGTCTCGGGCAAGGCGATGGTGAGCTGGGTGTCGCGCGACGGCAAGCCGCATTTCGAGCCGATTGGTGCGGACGGTACCCGGCTCTTGCCGACTGCCGGCGCGGAGGAACGCTCCGGCAACGTGGTCTGGGCCGAGCTTGCCTCGAAGCGCGAAGTCGAGCGGCCGGCCTTCATGCGCGCCCTGAGCGAAGAACGGCCAGCACGCGTGTACATTCCCCCGGAAGGTCTGGCACTGGCGGCCAGACCAGACGCCGATTTCCAGATCCTGGTTCTGGAAGGTGACACGGAAAAACTGGTGTTCGACAAAAAGGCTAGCGACACCACGCCGATCCTGCTGACTCGCACGCAGATCCAGCCGGGTGGCACGTATGTCGTCGAGTGGCATCACGCCGCCACGGTCGAGAAACTGAAATGGCAAGCGCTCGACAGCACGCAGAGCGCACACATCGATGAGCAATATCAGCAAATCCGCACCGCCATCAGCGACGAGCCGCAACGCCGGATCATGATGGGCATGCTGTTCGAACAGCTGCGACTGCGCGTGAACATGGCAGCAGAATTGTCGCGACCATGAGCCGTTTGCCCGGATATGTCTGCATGGCGTCGTCACCGGCATGAGCGTGCTGCGCCAGATCGTCGGCACGTTTTTTTCGGAGAACGTCACACGCACGCTGCGTACGTCACTGCTATCGACGGCCGTGATGCTGCTGCTGTCATCAACTGGCACCTGGAAATACATGGCCAGCACGATCGACGCCTACGAGATGACGCGGGCGGTTGCCTGGTCGGGGACTGCCGAGATCGATAAATTGCCATTGGTAATTGCCATCGACGATACCGGCTACGAGAAATTCTTCAATGCCAAATCACCGGTGGACCGGGACAACCTCCACGTACTACTGGCAACCATTGCGGCCCATACGCGCCCGGAAACACGGGTCGCGATCGATATCGACCTGTCACCCGTACCGGGTCAGGCGGCACAACAAAGCGCGCTGGAACAATTCCTGCTGCAGTCACCGGCAAAATGGATATTGCCGGCGGTGCGCGGCGGCAATCCGCGCCTTGCTACCAACCTCGCGACATGGCGCACGGGCCTGTGCGCGCGCGGCATCGATTTTGGTTTGCCGTACATACCGAACGAATTCGGCTATCCGAAAATGACGCACCAGTATGCGAACTCGCTGGGCGACGCCAGCTCACGACACGGTACCTGTGCCGATCCGGAACTGGCGATGGTCCAGAAAGCGCTGCCGCTGCAACCAGCCTACCTCAAGAACGGGCTGGTACTGCCCTTTTCAGGCGACCTGGACTTGCTTGCCAGTCTGCTGGACTCCATCAACCCGTCCGTCGTGGTGCTGGGTGGGGCGTGGGGACAGACCGATATTTTTGCCACTCCGTTTGGGGACCGCTACGGCGTACAAATTCATGCGGCAGCGCTGGCCGGTGCGATTGAACATGAACATCTTGCGCCGGTCTGGGTCGAGATCCTGTCGTCGTGGGCCTTCATGTCAACGATGTCGATTCTGATGTTTTACCTGTTGCAAGGACTGGTGCGGCACACCGAAACCCATGCGGATTCGATGCCCGGCCATGCGTTCTTCACGCTACGCATGCGACCACTGCTGGTCATCGGCGTTGTGTGCGCGATGCTGTATCTGCTGATGGAATCGCTGGCGATGTTGCATGCGGCAACCGGTTTCTGGATGAATACCGCAAAAATCGCCGGCTATACCATCGTCTGCCTGCTGGTACCGTGGAACCTTGGCCGGGTCGAGCCGGCCCATTTCAAGACATGGAAGTCGGCTGTGCGTGGCCACATCACGGTCACTCTGCGCAAGGAAATGCGTAGCGTCAGGCAATCGGCAGGGATGGTGCTGGGGCGCCAGGCACTCTGGAGGGATGGCGACAAGGCCATCGCGATGAGTCGGCCGCGTGCCTTGTTCGAAGGGTGCTGCGCACTGACCAGCCTGTCGATGCAATCCGTGCTGCCGATCGTATCGCTCGGCTACATCCTCTACAAGTCGCTGCCGCATTAGCCATACCGGCGGGCAGGCAGACGGTCAAGCCGCCATGTGCCGCGCCTGCCTTTGTGGCACGCTCTTTTCAGCGACTGGTTCGGGCTTTGCGCGCGCACTGTGGCGCGGCAAATTGACCTTGCCGGCGTAATCGCTGGCCACCAGCGCCTTGGCCGCATCGACGTCCATGCCGCGCTCGGCCAGCCATTGTCCGACCAGCACCGCGAGGCGCTCCAGCGCGATCCGGTGGGTCGCGTCGGTGCGGGCAAACAGCCAGTCCGACAGCAGCATGAAATTGTCGAATGGCGACTCGGCCAGCAGCATCGGCAAGCTGTTGGCGAAGCGGCCCGAGTTGGCGATCATGTCCCAGAAACGGGCGAAGCGGACCAGCCGCTGCATGTCGGCAAAGCTGATGCGGTCGGTGGCGAGGATGGTGTACGGCGGGGCCGGATCAAAGATCAGGCCGTACTCGACCGTGTGACGAATGATCGGCGTGCCGCGCAAGCGCTTGAGGATACCGAACTGGATTTCATGCGGTTGCAGTGCGACCAGTCGATCGAAGCCGCGCGCAAAACTGGCGACGTCTTCACCGGGCAAGCCGGCGATCAGGTCAACGTGCAAATGCGCGTTCGAGTGTTCGCACAACCAGCGGATATTTTCTGCGGCCTTGGCGTTGTCCTGCTTGCGGCTGACCAGCGCCTGCACGTCGGGATTGAAACTCTGGATACCGATTTCAAACTGCAGCGTCCCCGGCGGGAATTGCATGATGCCGGCCTTGAGTGCATCGGGCAGATGATCGGGGACGACTTCGAAGTGGGCATAGACCGGATCGTCCGGATGCGCCGCCAGTTTGTCGAGGAAGAACTGCATGATCTTCAGGCTGGACTTGATGTTCAGGTTGAAGGTGCGGTCGACAAATTTGAACAATCGGGCACCGCGTGCATGCAGCTTTTCCAGCTCGGCGATGAAGCCGTCGAGCGCGAATGGCCAGGCGGTCTTGTCGAGCGCCGACAGGCAGAACTCGCACTTGAACGGACAACCGCGCGAGGCTTCGACATACAGCGTTCGATGGGCGATGTCTTCGGCGCTGTAGAGGTCATACGGCATCGGCAGTTCGGCCAGCGGTGCCTGCACGCCGGCATGCACTTTCATCAGCGGTTGCGGGCCGTTCAGGATCTGGCCGCACAGCAGTGGGAAGGTCACGTCACCCCAGCCGGTGATCAGGTAATCGGCCAGTTGCACGATCTCTTGCTCGGCCGATTCGTACGACACTTCCGGGCCGCCGAGGATAATTTTGACGTGCGGCGCGAGGCGTTTCAAGAGCGCCACGACACGGGTGGTTTCGTCGACATTCCAGATGTAGACGCCGAAGCCGATGATGCGCGGATTCGACGCCAGTAGCTTTTCGACGATGTCGGTGCTGCGCGTGCCGATCACAAATTCGCGCAATTCGGTCCGGGCTTGCAGCGCACCCATGTTGGCCATCAGGCAGCGCAGGCCGAGCGAGGCGTGGGCATAACGGGCGTTGAGGGTGGCGAGCAGAATGGTCATGGGGGGCTTTGGGAGGCGGGAGATCAGCGGCCATTTTACGCGGAGTCAGGCCGTGCGCCGATGGTCGGTGCAATGCCCTGCGGTTATTGCAGCCGTGTCCTGATTTTGATGTTGAGTAGGGTGGGCACGGCCTGTCGTGCCCACGCGCGCGCACCGACAATGTTCGCCAATGCCGGTCGTGCATTGGTGCATCCGCGTGGGCACGATGACCCCGTGCCCACCCTACGTGCCAAGCGTCAACCCGCCAGTTCCTTCTCCTGCAATGAGCGCCACATGACTTTCCCGGTCGCCGACTTCGGCAAGACGCTGACAAATTCGATCAGCTTGGGTACTTTGTAGGCCGCCATTGTCTCGTGCGCCCAGTGCATGATGTCTTCTGCAGTGGCGTCGCTGCCGGGCTTGCGCACGACGACTGCCTTGACGGTTTCGCCGCGGTAGGCATCGCGCGAGGCGATGATGCAGCATTCCTCGATGGCCGGATGCTTGTACATCATCGATTCGACTTCGGCCGGCCAGACCTTGTAACCGCTGGCGTTGATCATGCGTTTGAGGCGATCGGTAAAAAAGAAGAAGCCTTCGGCATCCAGATAGCCCAGGTCACCGGTGCGCAGGAAGCGCTTGCCATCAATCTCGATGAACGAGTCGGCGGTCTTCTGCGGATCATTCCAGTAGCCCTGCATGACTTGCGGTCCGTGGATGATGATTTCACCGACTTCGCCTTGCGGCATTTCGGCCAGCGTGGTCGGGTCGACGATACGCGAATCGACATTAAAAATCGGGATGCCGAGGCATTGCTGCTTCATGCGCTGCGGCGGATTCGTGTGGGTCGAGGCCATGGTTTCGGACAGGCCGTAGCCTTCCATGAAATACAGGCCGGTCAGGTCGAGCAGCTTTTGCGCGATCGCCGCCGGCATCGCCGCACCACCGCCGGAGATCCGGCGCAAACCCGACAGGTCGTACTCGGCCAGGCGCGGATTCGACAACAGG
>CANFED010000239.1 GCA_947445995.1 Oxalobacteraceae bacterium
ACTTATTTTCAACATTTTATGATGGTTAGACGTCTGAAATGGACGGAAGATATACGCTGTTCGCGCGTTCTTCCGCGTCTTTGTGCTCCTTCAGCCCTTCGCGGCTGCCAGGTTAAGTAGGTCAATTCATTTAAAAGGAGCGCACGATGGCGCTTGTCAAAAAGTTTTCCTCCGCAACGATTGCCACCGGAGCCGAGAGCACCAAGGGCTCCACCGCTTCCAGTCGTGACGCCGAAGCGCAGCGCAAAAAAGCGCGCACACTGGCCAAGCAACAGCAAGCAGCCGAACGGATTGCCGCCGCGACCGCAGAACTGTCATCGGGCATTAACGAAGCGTCTTCCGCGGCAGAATTATTGAAACGCGCTTCCGACCAGATCGCTACCGGAGCCGAAGAAGCCTCGGGTGCAGCGCAAGAATCGCTGGCCGCCTTGCAGCAAGTCGAAGGGGCGATTGCCCGCCAATTACAAAACGCGGATATCAGCCAGACCAAGGCCGAGAGCGTGCAAACGCTGGTATCGCAGATTAATGGCGAAGTGACCATGCTCATTGCCAATATCAGCGTCGCCGCTGACCGTCAAGGCGCATCCGTGACCATGGTGGTCGAGCTTGAAAAGCAGGCTGCCAATATTGGTGACATCGTCAAGGCCGTGGCCCGCATCGCCGATCAGACCAATTTGCTGGCCTTGAACGCCGCTATCGAAGCGGCCCGCGCCGGCCAGCACGGCAAGGGGTTTGCGGTTGTGGCCGATGAAGTGCGCACGCTGGCCGAAACGTCCGAAAAAAGTGCCAAGCAGATTCAGGATCTGGTCGGGCAAATCCAGCAGGAAGTCAAAGTCATCGCCGACGGCATGGGCTCTTCGGTCGAACGTGTACTGAGCGAGGTCGAGAACGGCAAGCGCATTACCGAGCAACTCGAACAGATTCGCATTGACGCGATCGACATCGTTGGCGGCATCCGTGAAATTGCAACGGGTGCCTTGCAATCGACCAATGCGGCCAAGCAATCGTTAAAGGGTTCCGAAGACATCGCCGCTGCCGCCGAAGAGCAATCCGCCGCTGCCGAAGAAGGTGCCAAGACCGTTGCGCAGCAGAGCCAGGCGCTGACCGAATGCGAACAGACTTCGCAAACGTTGGCCGAACTTGCCGAAGACCTGAAGAATTCGACCGATGTCGCCAAGAGCGCCGAAGAAGTCGCCGCCGCAGCCGAACAGCTGTCGTCAGCCGTGGCGCAAATCAGCCAGTCTGGTGCCCAGATCATGGCCGCACTCGACCAGATCCTGAAAGGCGCGCAAGTGCAATCGGCCGGTACCGAAGAAGTCGCTGCGGCGATTTCGCAAATCGAAAAAGGCGTCGAAGTCGCGCAAGTCCGTGGCAAGGCCAGCGGCGAAAAAGTCATTGCCATCAAGAGTCTGCTCGACGTCAACAAGACCAGCATCGATGGCCTGATCACCGGCATTTCGTCCTCGGTCGATGCGTCGCGCGGCAGCCTCAAGCAGATCAAGGAACTCGAACTGGTCTCGCGCCGGATCGACAAGATCGTCGATGCGATCACCACTGTCTCAATCCAGACCAATATGCTGGCCGTGAATGGCTCGATCGAAGCAGCCCGTGCCGGCGAATTCGGCAAGGGCTTTGTCGTGGTCGCCACCGACATCCGTAATCTGGCGCATGACTCGGCCGAAAACGCTGACCGCATCAAGGACCTCGTGCGTGCGGTGCAAGACCAGATTGGTATCGTTGGTCGTGACCTCGACGAAATCATGGCGACCGCTTCCGGTGCCGCCGACAAGGCCAAGACGATTACATCAAGTCTGATCACGATCGAAACGGACATCCTCTCGGTCGACAAGGGCACCCGTGAAATTCTGGTTGCCGCCAACGAGATCGCCAATGCGATTGCGCAGGTCAAGACCGGCGTCGACCAGATTTCTGCCGCCGCGCAGCAAGCCGACAAGGCCGCCAGCGAAGCTGCCACGGTCGCCCAGCAGCAATCAAAAGCTGCCGAACAACTCTCCGCTGCGGTCGAGGAAATTGCCTCGCTGGCTGACGAACTTCAAAGCGCCTGACGGAGACCTTCATGACTGATGAAAAGAACGATCCCAACGCAGATGCCTTGCAGGAAGCCGTCCTGGAAACAACCGGCACCGCTGCCGAAGCCACCTCGGATATCCGCCAGTTCGTGACCTTCATCGTCGGCGAGGAAGTCTTTGCCGTCGACATGGCCCCGGTGCAGGAAATCATCCGCGTGCCGGACGTGGTCAAGGTGCCGCTGGCACCGCGTACGCTGGATGGCCTGGCCAACCTGCGTGGCAAGGTACTGCCCATCATCAGCCTGCGTCGCATTTTCGGATTTGACGAACGCGTCGCCGACGATGCCAGTCGTGCCATCGTGATTGACCAGGGCCGTCAGCCATTGGGCTTCGTGGTGGACCGGGTGGTCAGCGTGGTCGGGGTTGACCCGCGCCATATCGAAGGCACGGCCGCCATCAGTTCGACGGTCAACACCGAACTGGTATCGGGCCTGCTCAAGGATGTCGGCGGCTATCCGATGATCATGGTGCTCGATTTTGCCAAGCTGATCGCCGCTGAATTCGCCGACATTGCGGTCAAGGCCAGCAACCACACCGAGATCGTCACGCAGTCCGTGGAGCGCTCGGACGCGCTACAGGACAAGATCAATGACGAACTGCACCTGGTCAATTTCGAGGTGGCAGATCAGGAATACGCGATCGTCATCGACGATGTGCAGGAGATCGTCCAGGTACCGGAACTGATCGTCCATGTGCCACATTCGGAATCCCATGTGCTGGGCGTAATGACCTTGCGTAACCGCCTGTTGCCACTGGTATCGCTGCGACGGATGTTCGGTTTGCCGACCCGCGATGCCGACGAAAACAGCCGCATCGTGGTCGTCTCGCTCGGGTCGGCCTCGGTCGG
This sequence comes from Oxalobacteraceae bacterium, assembly GCA_947445995.1. Classification (GTDB taxonomy): domain Bacteria; phylum Pseudomonadota; class Gammaproteobacteria; order Burkholderiales; family Burkholderiaceae_D; genus Actimicrobium. Next base: position 2,938 of record CANFED010000239.1, read on the forward strand.
TGTGGTCATGGATAGCGTCAACGAAGTGCTGCGCGTGGCACGCACCGATGTCGATGCGATGCCGGCCATGCTGTCGAAGGAAGGCAACATGTCGGACATCTCGCAGATTTGCCGGCTCGACAGCGGCAAGCGCCTGGTCTCGATTCTTTCGGTGGGCAACATGTTTCGCCACGCCGCCATCAAGGAAGCACTGACTACGGTAGACAACATGGCAGACAAGAGCGAACTCGATGACCACAGTAGCCGCGCCACACGCAGCGACGACGACCGCAGCGATGATGAAGAACAGGTCGTGGTCTTCGTGCTGGGCAAGGAAGAATTCGGCGTGCCGATCGACAGTGTGCAGGAAATTGTCCGTGTCGCCGAAGCGATGACACGCGTACCGAAGGCACCACCGGCAGTCGAAGGGGTGATCAACTTGCGCGGCGCGGTACTGCCTGTCATGGACTTGCGCCGTCGGCTCGGTCTGGAGCAGATCGAACGCAGCGACCGTCAGCGCATCATGGTCTTTCTCATTGATGGCGTGCGTACCGGCTTCATCGTCGACTCGGTGGTCGAAGTGCTCAAAATCCACAAGACCACCATCGAAGCTGCACCGCATCTGTCCGGCGAACAGTCGATGCTGCTGGCACGCATGGCCAACCTCGAAAAGCAAAAGCGCATGGTGCAACTGCTCGATCCGACCTATCTGATCGAAAAGCAGGAACTGCAGGCGCTGGCACAACTAGCCGCCGCCTAAATTACGACGGAGCAGATGGATGATCAAATTGCTTATCGTCGATGATTCGGCCCTGATGCGACGACAACTGTCGTCGCTGTTTGAAGCCGAAGGGGATTTCACGATTCGACTGGCCCGCAACGGCAACGAAGCAGTCAACGAAAACATCGCCTTCGAGCCTGATGTCATCACTCTCGACATCAACATGCCGGAGATGGATGGCCTCACCGCGCTATCGCTGATCATGGCCGGCCGGCCGGCACCGGTGGTGATGATTTCGTCACTGACCGAAAAAGGCGCACTGGCCACCTTCGAGGCGCTCAACCTCGGCGCGGTCGATTACATCGTCAAGCCGGGCGGCACGATTTCGCTTTCGATCGACGTGATCCGTGACGCCATCATCGCCAAGGTACGCACGGCTGCCAGAGCACGCATGCGCCTGCCGCGCAAAGCCACCAACAAACAGCCGCCCCCAGTGAAGGCGGTTGTCGCACCAGTGAGCAAGATTGGCGAAGGGTTGGTCATGATCGGTGTCTCGACCGGCGGACCGAGCACGCTGGAACTGGTGCTGCCGTATCTGCCGGCGAATTTCCCGTTTCCGGTGCTGGTGGCGCAGCACATGCCGGCCAGCTTCACGCTGTCATTTGCCCAGCGCATGAATGAATTGTGTGCAATGCAAGTGGTCGAGGTCAGCAAGCCGATGACACTCGAACCCGGCACGGTGTACATCGCCAAGGGTGGTGCCGACATGCAAGTGGTGCGACGCGTTGGCAAACTCACCGCCATTGCGCGACCCGAAAGCAGTGAACACCTGTGGCATCCGTCCGTCGATCTGATGGCGCGCTCGGTGCTGGAACAGCTCGATGCCAAGCAAGTCCTGGCGGTCATGCTGACCGGCATGGGTAACGACGGCGCGGCCGCTTTTGCCGACGTCAAACGACAAGGCGGCCGCACTATTGCCGAATCCAGGGAGTCTGCCGTGGTGTTCGGCATGCCCGCCGAACTGATCAAACTGGGCGGCGCATCCGTCACCCTTCCTGCCGATAAAATCGCCCGTCAGCTTAATGCCTGGCTTGGCTGCTAATCAAGGAAACCACATGGCCTTTATCAAAAAATCACCTGATGTGGCACTCGCAGGATCCTCGTCGGCCGACGCAATCGATTCGATCGATTCGCACCGTGTCTCGGAACGCGACTACGCCGGACTGATCAACCAGCTCGACGATGCCGACCCGGCCACACGACGCTGGGCAGCACGCGACTTGCTCGCTTTTCCGGCATCGACCGGCGCACTGGTGGAACGCCTGAAACACGAAGACGACCGCTCGGTACGCGAATTCATCCTGACCAGCCTGACCCGGCTCGGTGACGACATCGCGGTCGCGGGTCTGGTCGAATGGCTGCGCAGCGAAGATGCGGTCATGCGCAACGAAGCCATCGAAGCGATGAAAGCCTTGCCCGATGAAGTCGCGCCCATCATGGGCGGCCTGCTGGCCGATGCCGATCCGGACGTGCGCATCATGGCCGTCAATGTGCTCGAATCACTGCGCCATCCGCATGTCGAGGAATGGCTCATCGAGGTCATCGATTACGATCTCGTCGTCAATGTCTGCGGCACCGCCGTCGACTTGCTGGGCGAGGTCGGATCAGCGGCGGCACGCCCCTCGCTGTTGCGACTGCGCGAACGTTTTCCGGGAGAACCGTATATCCAGTTTGCGACCGATCTGGCATTGAAACGCATCGGGGAGGCCTGAGTACACCATGCCAAAAATCACCATCAGCGACGATGACTTCCTGAAATTCCAGGAATTCTTTTATCGCAAGACCGGTATCCAGTTCGAAACCTCGAAACGCTATTTCGTTGACAAACGTCTGGTCGAACGCATCGAAGCAACCGGCAACGACAGCTTTCGCGGCTACTTCACGATGCTGCGTTTCCAGACCTCGGGCAACGAATTGCAGGCACTGGTCAATCTGATGACGATCAATGAAACTTATTTTTTCCGTGAGGAATACCAGTTTCATTGTCTGGTCAATTCGATCCTGCCCGATCTGGTGGCGCGCAAAAAAGACAAGACACCGATCCGCATCTGGGTGATCCCGTCGTCATCGGGAGAAGAGGCGTATTCGATTGCGATGTGCCTGATCGAACGCTGGCCTGGCATCAACGACTGGGACGTCGAAATCATCTCGTCGGACATCGATACCAAAATCCTGAACCAGGCTCGCGTCGGCTTGTACTCGGAACGCTCGGTCAAGCATGTACCACGCAATTACCTGCAAAAATATTTTCGCCAAACCTCGAACGGGTTCCAGCTCGGTGATGACTTGCGCAGCACCGTCGAGTTCACCCGCGTGAATCTGATGGAAGCGGCCGACGTGCGCAGCTACCGCAATTTCGACGTGATCTTTTGTCGCAACCTGCTGATTTATTTTGATGACATTTCGCGCAAGCAGGCCGCCGAGACGTTCTATGACGCGCTC
>CANFED010000240.1 GCA_947445995.1 Oxalobacteraceae bacterium
AACAAGACCTTCGTGGTGGCGTTTCCCGGCGAGCTAGTACTTGCCGGCGCACTGCCGGTACTGGCCCAGGATTTATCCTTGCTGCATGCGCTGGGCATCAAGGTCGTCATCGTCCATGGCTCGCGGCCACAAGTGGCCGAACAGCTCGCACTGCGCAATGCCCAGGAGCGTTTTCATAACGGCTTGCGCATCACCGACAGCGCCGCGCTCGAATGCGCCAAGGAAGCCGCCGGTGAATTGCGCCTCGATATCGAAGCCGCGTTCAGCCAGGGCTTGCCGAACACGCCGATGGCGCATGCGGCAATCCGCATCATTTCGGGCAATTTCGTGACCGCCAAACCACTCGGCGTGATCGATGGTGTCGACCTCGAACTGACTGGCGTGGCGCGCAAAATTGCCTATGAAGCGATTCATCCCATCCTCGATGCCGGCGGCCTGATTCTGCTCTCGCCACTGGGCTTTTCACCGACTGGCGAAGTCTTCAACCTGACAATGGAAGACGTCGCCGTGGCAGCCGCCATTGCGCTGCGCGCCGACAAGCTGATTTTCATCAGTGAAATCCCGATGATGATCGATGAAGGCGGCGAAGAAATCCGCGAACTGTCATCGCATCAGGCCGAAGCCGTGCTCGGTGCGGGCTTCCTGCCCAGCGATGCCTCGTTCTATTTGCAGCACGCGATCAAGGCCTGCAACGGCGGCGTGGCGCGCGCGCACATCGTGCCGTTTGCGATGGACGGCTCGGCCTTGCTGGAATTATTTACCCATGACGGCGTCGGTACGATGATCTCGTACCAGAACCTCGAAACCCTGCGCGAAGCGACCATCGAAGACGTCGGTGGCATTCTCAAGTTGATCGAACCGCTTGAAACTGATGGCACCCTGGTCAAGCGCGGACGCGAACTGATCGAGCGCGAAGTCGAGAATTTTTCCGTCATCGAACACGACGGTGTGATCTTCGGGTGCGCCGCGCTGTACCCGTTCCCGGCCGAAAAAATGGCCGAGATGGCGTGTCTGACCGTGAACCCGGATGTGCAGGCGCAAGGCGATGGCGAACGCATCCTCAAGCACATGGAAAATCGCGCCCGCGCACAAGGGTTCAAGAAGCTGTTTGTACTCACGACGCGCACCGCGCACTGGTTTCTCAAACGCGGCTTCGTCGCGGCCTCGGTCGATGCCTTACCCAAAGATCGCCAGCACATGTATAACTGGCAGCGTAAATCACTGGTGCTGGTCAAGTCACTCTGATCCGGCCCACCCCACATTCAATCGAACAAGGAATTACAAATGGCACGCATGATTCACTGCATCAAGCTCGACAAGGAAGCCGAAGGCCTCGATTTTCCTCCGTACCCGGGCGACCTCGGCAAGCGTCTCTGGGAGACCGTCTCGAAAGAAGCCTGGGCCGCCTGGCTCAAGCATCAGACCATGCTGGTCAATGAAAACCGCCTGAACCTGGCCGACCTGCGCGCCCGCAAATACCTGGCCACGCAAATGGAAAAGCATTTCTTCGGTGATGGTGCCGATGCGGCAGTAGGGTATGTGCCACCAACGGAATAACCGGAACGCAGCAGGTTTCCGGAACCGGCATCCGGTACCGGGAAGTCATCCGGTGCAATGCCCTTCGGTTATTGCACCCTACGAAAAGACCGGTATTTACATCACAACCCGTAGGGTGCAATAACCAAAGGGCATTGCACCAAGCGCCCTAAATCACGCCCTCAAAACACCAGCGTCCGCACTCCCTCGGCCGTGCCCAGCAACGCCACATCCGCCCCACGCGCAGCAAACAACCCCACCGTCACGACCCCGACAATCGCATTGATCGCCAGCTCGGTCGCGACCGGATCGGTGATCTGCAAGCCAAGCACGTCGATAATGACATTGCCGTTATCAGTGAGCACAGCCCGCCCATCCTTGACCCGCAGACGCGGCGTGCCGCCCAGTTCGGCGAGCTTGCGCGCGACCACGGCCTGCGCCATCGGGATGACTTCCACCGGTAACGGGAACGCACCCAGCACGTCGACCAGTTTGGAGCCATCGGCGATGCAGATGAATTTTGTGGCGACCGAGGCGACAATCTTCTCGCGCGTCAGTGCCGCGCCACCGCCTTTGATCATCGCGCCGGTATCGGTGATTTCGTCGGCACCATCGATGTAGACCGACATCGAGGCAACGTCATTGAGATCAAACACGGTGATCCCGTGCGCGAGCAAACGTTCGGCAGTACCTTCGGAAGAAGCCACTGCGCCCTTGATGCGGTGCTTGACACCCGCCAGCGCATCAATGAAAAAATTCGCGGTGGAGCCGGTGCCGACGCCGATGATGTCACCATCGACCACATAGTCGAGGGCGGCGCGGGCAACCGCTTGTTTGAGTTCGTCTTGGGTCATCGTAGTCATCGTGGTTATCGTGGCTATTGCAAAAAATTAAAAAGAGAGTCTTCAGCCCGACAAGCCGAATTCATCGACATCGACCTGTTTTGGAGTGACATAGACCAGCACGATGCGCGGGCCATTCATTTTCTTGACCATCACGTCGAACTGATCGAATTCGATGCGCTGGCCTTCGGTTGGTATGTCGCCCAGCTTGGCCATGACGAGACCGCCGACCGAATCGATGTCGTCGAGATCGAGCGCTTCGTTTTCGATATCGATGGCAAGAATGCGTTCGAGGGTGTAGATCGGCAGGCTGCCCTTGCCAACCAGCGTGCCGTCATCGAGACGGCTCCAGTCCTGATCGTTCTGGCGGAATTCATCACGGATTTCACCGACCAGCGCACCGAGCAAATTGTCCAGCGTCAGGAAGCCGACCGGCTTCTGGCCGGGATGACCGACCACCGCAAAATGCGGTGCGCCCTGGCGAAACAAGCGGAACAATTCCGGTGCCGGCATGCGCGGCGAGACGTATTGCACTGGCCGGAAAAACGGCTCCAGACTTTCGATCGACTTGCCTTGTTCCTGTCCCAAAAAAAGATCCTTCAGATGGATCACGCCCAGCACTTCGCGCTGCTCGGCATCGAAATACGGATAGCGGCTAAAGCGGCTGCGATAGACCACCTGCAGATTGTCGGCCAGCGACTGGCCGGCATGCAAGGCGGCCATCTCATGCGCCGGGCGCATCAGGTCACCGACATCAAGTTCGCTGAAATCCAGCGTCTGCGCCAGCACCTTCCATTCGTCCGAACTGAATTTATCGCCAGAGTGGCTGCCACGCAAAATGATCTTGAGTTCATCGGAGGAATACGCGGTGTCATGACCGCTCGCACTACCCAGTCCGACCAGTCGCAAGACACCATTGGCGCTTTTGTTGAGTACCCAGATGATCGGATACATGCTCCAGTAAAAACCATACAACGGCACTGCGCACACCAGGCTGACGGCCTCGGGATGACGGATCGCCATCGACTTCGGTGCCAGCTCGCCGACCACGATGTGCAGGAATGAAATGACCAGGAAGGCAAAACCGAATGACACCAGTTCGATCAGGCTTTCCGAAGTCACGCCGATGGCGATGAAGACCGGATGCAGCAGACTGGCAAAAGCCGGTTCACCGACCCAGCCAAGGCCGAGCGAGGCCAGCGTGATGCCAAGCTGGCAGGCCGATAAATAGGAATCGAGCTGGCGGTGCACGGTGGCCAGGATACGACCGCGCAGGCCCTGGGTTTTGGCGATTTCGCGGATGCGGGTCTCGCGCAGTTTGACCATGCCGAATTCGGCGCAAACGAAAAAACCATTGAGGGCAACCAGAAACAGCGCCAGGAAAATCAGCATGAAGTCTTGCATGGAGGGGTGAAAAGTGGACCAGCCGGTAGTGTAGACGCAAACGTCGCGACTTCGATGACTTTGACTGTGGTGCGATAACACAGCAAGTGTGAAGAAGTGGCATCGAGATGGGAAATTGCGGAAGAACTTGCAAAAATAAAATAGTTTATGAAAAAACCTAAATATACTTTCGGTAGCAATTTAATTATTTCTAGTATGAATTCCCTCACCGCTTGTCCCCGTCGAATCCGTATCGCAACGCTGCTTACCGGAGAAACCAACAATGAACATGACTTTGAAAACCCGTCTTGGCGCTACCATCGGCTTTCTGGTGTTGCTGGCGATTGGCGTCGGACTAGCCGGTTTGTTTGGCATGAGCCAGGCCAACGAAGGCTTGCGGACCGTCTATGAAGACCGCACGGTAGCGCTGGAACAGATCGCGAGCATTGACCGGATGCTGCTGCAAAACCGGCTGAACATCGCCGAAGCGCTGCGCGACACAAAAAGCACCAATATCAAAAACCGGCTTGACTTGGTCAACAGCAATACCGCCCGCATCACCAAGGTCTGGAACGAGTACATGGCGACCTACCTGACTCCGGATGAAAAAATTCTCGCAGACAAATTTACCGCTGACCGCACCAGCATGGTCAACGACGGCCTGAAACCCATCGTTGCCGCACTGCGCGATGGAAAGTTCGACGATGCCACCAAGCTTGAAGCGCATTACCTGGCGCTGTTCGTACCGGTGACGGCCGGCGTCGAAACGCTGCGCGAGTTGCAAGTCAACGAAGCGAAAAAGGAATTCAATCTGTCGATCCACCGCTACGGTGTCATACGCAATGCGGTCGTCACCGTCCTCGTGCTCGGTACACTGATTGCCATATTGAGCGGCGCGCTCCTGATACGCAGCGTCTACCGGCAACTGGGTGGCGAACCGGACTATGCCGCCGAGATCGTTCGCGCCATTGCCGACGGTGACCTGACCATGACCGTCAACACCCGCGCCAACGACCAGCACAGCCTGCTGTTTGCGATGCAGCGGATGCAGCAAAATCTCGCCAGGACCGTTAGCACAATCCGGCAATCCACCGATACCATTGCGACCGCCTCCGGCCAAATCGCTACTGGCAATCTTGACCTGTCGGCCCGCACCGAGCAACAAGCCAGCGCCCTCGAAGAAACCGCCTCGTCGATGGAAGAGTTGACCAGCACCGTCAAGCAAAATGCCGATAACGCCCGGCAAGCCAACCAATTGGCGGCAAGCGCCTCACAGATTGCCAACAAGGGTGGAACCGTGGTGGCACAAGTTGTCGAAACAATGGGCTCAATCAATGAATCGGCGCGCAAGATTGCCGACATCATCAGCGTCATCGATGGAATTGCCTTCCAGACCAACATCCTTGCCCTCAATGCCGCGGTCGAAGCAGCCCGTGCCGGCGAGCAGGGCCGTGGTTTTGCGGTGGTGGCGACGGAGGTCCGCAATCTGGCGCAACGCAGCGCCAGTGCCGCCAAGGAAATCAAATCGCTGATCGGGGACTCGGTCGAGAAGGTGGATGCCGGCACCCGCTTGGTCGATCAGGCTGGCGCGACGATGGTCGAAGTCGTGTCGAGCGTCAAGCGCGTCTCTGACATCATCAGCGAGATCACCGCCGCCAGCTTGGAACAGACTGCCGGCATCGACCAGATCAATCAGGCCATCATGCAGATGGATAACGTGACACAGCAAAACGCCGCACTGGTTGAACAGGCGGCGGCGGCAGCAGCGTCGTTGCAGGATCAGGCCAGCAGCCTGGTCGACGTAGTGAGTGTGTTCAAGACCAGTGGCATGCGCACCGAGCTAACGCCTGTCAAGCGCAGCGTGACTGCGCGTGCGCCGGCCTTGGTTGTGACGCCACGCAGTCAGAAACCGGCGGTGCGAAAGCCGTTGCCTGCACGGGAATCTGGCGGTGATTGGGAAGAGTTCTGAGTCGAATGGGGAACTCGGGCTGGGCGGGATTGATGACGGTGGCCGGTGCATTCGGTGCAATGCCCTTCGGTTATTGCACCCTACGTGAGCGGCATTAACAGACCGTACCGTGTAATCGCCGAAGGGCATTTAAAAGGCGTAGGGTGCAATAACCGAAGGACATTGCACCACACGGACTCAACCCGCCGACGGCACTAAGCGTAAAGACCTTCCAGATTTATCAATTCCCCAAAAAAAGCTGCAAGATGATGCCGCTGGCAATCGCTACCAGCACGTAGTCGCCGCCGGTCTGAACCCAGTGGTAACCACGCGGCGGAGCCGACAGGCGATGACCGCGCCAGTCATCGACAACATACTGGCGGCTACGATAGTCACGCGGCATGCGGTCGCCCTTGCGGTAGTTGTGGCC
>CANFED010000241.1 GCA_947445995.1 Oxalobacteraceae bacterium
CCATTTCTTTCAGGCGCTTGATCGAGGTCTTGATGGTCTTGAAGTTGGTCAGCATACCGCCGAGCCAGCGCTGGTCAACAAAAGGCATGCCGGCGCGTGTTGCTTCGGCGGCGACGATTTCGCGCGCTTGACGCTTGGTACCAACCATCAGGATGGTGCCGCGGTTCGATGACAACTGCTGGATGTACTTCATTGCATCCTGATACATGACCAGGGTTTTTTCGAGGTTGACGATGTGGATCTTGTTGCGATGACCAAAGATGTACGGTGCCATCTTAGGATTCCAGAAACGGGTTTGGTGACCAAAGTGGACGCCGGCTTCCAGCATTTCGCGCATTGTTACTGACATGATGTTTTCTCCAGGGTTGGGTCTGGAATCCGTTCAGTGATCCGGGTTACGGCACGCATCAACGCCTGCACTGCAACCCAAACACCCTTGTGGAACGGATTCGCGAATTTTACTGCTCGTTGTATTGCTACTAATGGACTGCTACTGCTCTCTGCTTCACTGCTATCCCGAGGCAAGTGCCACAGAATAGTCCGAGAGTGTACTCGAAAACCCGCTGTTGTTTCAAGCAACTGACAACAATTCCCTGCCCCTGCAAGGACGGTGCCCGTGCGCGTCGACTATAATTACGGTCTACATCAGGTTTGCTCGCGAAAGGCAACGTTCAATTATGAGTTCCATTTCCATCAAGACCGAAGCAGACATCAAGGGCATGCGAGTTGCCGGCCGCCTGGCCGCAGAAGTACTCGACTATATTGCTCCCTTCGTCAAAGTCGGCGTTACCACCGGCGAAATCGACCGGCTCTGTCATGAATACATGACCAATGTTCAGGGCACCATTCCGGCGCCGCTGAACTACTGCCCGCCTGGCTATACCCCCTATCCAAAAGCCATCTGCACCTCCGTCAATGACGTGATCTGCCACGGTATTCCGGGCGACAAAGTCCTCAAGAACGGCGACGTGATCAATCTCGACATCACCGTCATTAAAGATGGCTACCACGGCGACACCAGTCGCATGTTTTATGCCGGCGAACCATCGATCATGGCAAAACGCCTTGGCCTGATCACGTATGAATGCATGTGGCTGGGCATCGCAAAAATCAAACCGGGTGCCCACCTCGGCGATATCGGTTACGTCATTCAGCAGCACGCTGAAAAAGCCGGTTACAGCGTGGTTCGTGAATTTTGCGGCCACGGCATCGGTACCGTCTTTCATGAAGAACCGCAAGTGCTGCACTATGGTCGCCCCGGCACGCTGGAAGAACTGAAAGCCGGCATGATTTTTACGGTTGAGCCAATGATCAATGCCGGCCGTCGCGAGATCCGTGAAATGGGTGATGGTTGGACCATCAAAACCAAGGATCGCAGCCTGTCTGCACAGTGGGAACATACGGTACTGGTGACCGAAACAGGCTATGAGATCCTGACCGTCTCGCCGGGCATGCCTGCGCCACCGGACTTCATCACGGCATCCGCCGCGGCAATCACTGCTGCCTGACAATGATCTCACTTGCGCTGGCCTTGAAAGAACAACTCAAGGCAAAACAACTTGCCGTCATCGCGCTCTTCCAGGCCGACGGCAAGCCGGACAACCTGCTTGCCAGCCTGCGCAAGAATGTCGACGCCGCATTGACCGAAGCCTGGCTGCGCTGTGATCTGCCGCCCAGCGCCGCGCTGGTCGCGGTCGGTGGCTATGGTCGCGGGGAGTTGTTTCCCCACTCGGACGTCGATGTGCTGATCTTGCTCGAATCCGCTCCCGGCCCTGTCCTGCAGGAAAAGCTCGAAGCGCTCGTGCAAACCCTGTGGGACATCGGCCTTGAGATCGGCCACAGCATCCGTACGATTCCCGAATGTCTTAGCGAGTCGGCAGCCGACATTACCGTGCAGACCAGCCTGCTGGAAGCGCGCATGGTGACCGGCAACCGCAAGCTATTCCGTTTCTTGCAGGAACGCTGCTCGGCAGCGATGGATCCGCAAGCCTTTTTTCAGGCCAAGACGCTGGAACTGCATCAACGTCATGCGAAATACGACGACACCCCTTATAGCCTTGAACCAAATTGCAAGGAAAGCCCCGGCGGACTGCGCGATCTGCAAGTCATCCTGTGGGTGGCAAAAGCGGCCGGCCTCGGCGACTCGTGGCGCAAGCTGGCGCAGCGCGGACTGATTACCAGCACCGAAGCACGCCAGCTACTGCAAAAAGAACGGGCGTTCAAGGTCATCCGTATCCGTCTGCACATACTGACCAACCGGCGCGAAGACCGGCTGGTATTTGATGTCCAGACGGCGATTGCCGAGGCATTTGATTTCAAGACCACTGAAACCCGTCGTGCCAGCGAGTACCTGATGCAACGTTATTACTGGGCCGCCAAAGCGGTGACCCAGCTCAACGTGATTCTGTTGCAGAACATCGGTGCGCAGCTGTTTCCGATGCCAACGGTGTCAGTGCCGATCAACCCGCGCTTCAATGACATCAACGGTCTCATCGAGATCACCCACGAAGACACCTTCGCCACCACGCCCTCGGCGATGCTCGAAGTCTTCCTGCTGCTGGCACGCGACACGGCACTCAAGGGCATGACGGCGCGCACCATGCGTGCGTTGTGGCACGCCCGCCTGAAGATCGATGCCGCATTCCGGCGCGACCCGGTCAACCGCGAACTGTTTCTCGATATCCTGCGCTCGCCGCAAGGCATCACGCATGCGCTGCGCAACATGAACCAGACCAGCATCCTCGGACGCTATCTGCCGAATTTCCGCCGCATCGTCGGACAGATGCAGCACGATCTGTTTCATGTCTACACGGTCGATCAGCACATCCTGATGGTGGTGCGCAACGTGCGTCGTTTCACGATGCCGGAGCACTCGCACGAGTACCCGTTCTGCAGCCAGCTGATCGCCAACTTCCCGCGCGCGTGGTTGCTCTACGTGGCGGCGCTGTTTCATGACATTGCCAAGGGACGCGGCGGCGACCACTCGAAACTGGGCATGGCCGATGCCGAAAAATTCTGTCGCGAGCATGGCATGTCGAAAGACGATACCGAGCTGATCGTGTTCCTCGTCGAGCATCACCTGACCATGTCGCAGACCGCGCAAAAACAGGACCTGTCCGACCCCGACGTGATCCAGGCCTTCGCGGGACTGGTGCGCGACGAGCGGCACCTGACGGCGTTGTACCTGCTGACGGTGTCCGACATCCGTGGTACCAGTCCGAAAGTCTGGAACGCATGGAAAGGCAAATTGCTCGAAGACCTGTACCGCATCACGTTGCGCGTGCTCGGCGGCGAAGCGCCCTCGGCCGACCGGGAACTGATCAACCGCCAGCAAGCGGCACTCGCCACGTTGCGCCTGTACGGCTTGCCGGCCGACGCCCATGAACAACTCTGGCAGCAACTCGATGTCGCCTATTTCCTGCGTCACGATGCATCCGATATCGCCTGGCAGACCCGTTCGCTGATCGGCCGCTTCGACAGCCCGACCCCGGTCGTCAAATGCCGGCTGGCGACCATCGGCGAAGGCTTGCAGGTCACCGTCTATTTGAGAGACCAACCGGATCTGTTTGCCCGCATCTGCAGTTATTTCGACCAGAAAAATTTCAGCATCCTTGATGCAAAAATTCACACCACGCGGCACGGTTACGCACTCGATACTTTTCTGGTGACCGAGCCGAACTTTGCCAACAATTATCGCGACATCATCAGCCTGATCGAGCATGAGCTGACGCAATTGCTCGGCAGCGCGGAGCCGTTGCCGGAACCCAAGCGCGGACGCCTGTCGCGCCTGTCGCGCACGTTTCCGATCACGCCGACGGTGGACTTGCGCGCTGATGAACGTGGCCAGTACTATCTGCTGACCGTCTCGGCCAACGATCGCAATGGCTTGCTGTACGCGATCGCCAGCGTGCTGGCCAAGTACCGGATCTCGCTGCATACGGCCAAGATCCTGACGCTGGGAGAACGGGTCGAAGACGTCTTCCTGGTCGATGGCCCGACGCTCAACAATGCACGCAGCCAGATCCAGCTCGAAACCGATTTGCTCGACGCCCTGCGCGTCTGAGTACCCACACCTTTGATTGACGAACACCATGACCGAACCCCTCCGCCTTTCCAAACGCATGTCCGAACTGGGCTTGTGCTCCCGCCGCGAAGCCGATGTCTGGATTGAAAAAGGCTGGGTCCGGGTTGACGGCAAAGTCGTCTCCGAACTTGGCAGCAAGGTCTTGCCCAGCCAGCACGTGACGATCGAGCGACAAGCCGCCGCCGAGCAATCCAAGCTGGTGACGATCCTGATCAACAAGCCGATGGGCTATGTCAGCGGTCAGGCCGAAGACGGCTATCAGCCGGCAGTGACGCTGATCAAACCGGAAAACCGCTGGGCCGAAGACCGTGCCACGACCCAGTTCCATCCGACGCAATTACGTAGCCTGGTGCCGGCCGGACGACTCGACATCGACTCGATCGGCTTGCTGGTGCTGACCCAGGATGGTCGCGTCGCCAAGCAACTGATCGGCGAAACCACCGACGTCGAAAAAGAATATCTGGTCCGGGTGCAGTACGACAGGCCGGGTCGCCTGCCGGAAAACCAGCTGCTGAAATTGCAGCACGGTCTGACGATGGATGGCAAGGAACTGCTTCCGGCCAAGGTGCGCTGGCAGAACGACGACCAGCTCAGCTTCATCCTGCGCGAAGGCAAGAAGCGCCAGATCCGTCGCATGTGCGACATGGTCGGGCTCAAGGTGCTGGGTCTCAAGCGCGTACGGATCGGCAATATCAAGCTGGGCGATTTGCCGGTGGGCGAATGGCGCTATCTGGATACGGACGAAGGCTTCTGATGCCTGATCCTGTGAAGGCATCCTGTGTTTGATCGCTCCGTTCCCGCTCTTCCCCTCACGCATCTGGTCAGTGATTGTGATGGTGTGCTCATCGATAGCGAGGCGGTGGCGCTAGACGCCATGCTGACCGCATTGCAGCCGCATATGGCTGACCGCGCGCAACTGGCTGCGCTGATCCGCCCTCGCCTCGGCTTGCCGCTGGTGACGGTCCTGGCGCAAATGTTTGCACACCTCAACGTCACTGCGGCCGAGGGCGAACTGGCGGCGATCGGTGAACATGTCGAACGCGAATGCGACCGCAGGCTGTCGCTGGTACCCGGTGTCGCGGCAGCGCTGGCAGCAATCGCCCTGCCGAAAGCCGTCGCCAGTAACAGTCACAGCGAACGGGTGCGCGCGGCGTTACTGCGCACCGGACTGGCACCGCTATTCGGAACGCGCATCCACACCCCCGACAACAGCGGTCTTCCGAAACCAAACCCGGCCGTCTACCTGGCTGCCGCTGCCGGCTTCGGCGTCGCACCGGGTCACTGCATTGCGATAGAAGACAGCATCACCGGTGCCAGCGCTGCCGTCGCAGCAGGCATGGTGGTGCTCGGCTATATCGGCGGCGGACATGTTCCCGCCGGACAGGCAGTGCGCATGCAGGCGCTGGGTGTCCATGCGACTTTCGATGACATGGCTGACTTGCCGGGACTGATCAGTGCCCTGGTGCGTCCCGGCTAACGTTCAAGCATCACCGCACTGAAGCCCATTGGTGGTGATGTTGGCGTAGAGTGCAATAGTCGAAGGGCATTGCACCGTGTGCCTCATCGTCATGCCAACGAAAATCAACCATAAAAAAAGTACCGCATGCGTTGGTAAATACGGCGCTTCGTTATGTCGTTGATGCAATGCCCTGCGGTTATTGCACCCACCGTAAAAGCGGATACCACTTCACTTTACTTGCGCTGCATCAAAATTTTTAACCATCTTGGGGTGCAACCTTGTGCAAGACAATTAACTAGCATCAACGTGCAGGGTCTGCGCCAACCTCTGGCCAACACAAACACAAAGAGGCGCAAATGCATGACGTCGCTCAAACTCTTCAAAACCTGATTGCTCTGGGGCGCTCGCTCAAGCCGGTGTCGGTGGCCGTCTGCCATCCCTGCAGCGAGGTGTCGCTACGTGGTGCCGTCGAAGCGGCGCAAGCGCAATTGATCGACCCGGTGCTGGTCGGACCAAGTGCAAAAATACAGACTGTCGCCGACCAGGCCGGCATCGACCTATCGCGCTATCGACTGATCGACACAACCCACAG
>CANFED010000242.1 GCA_947445995.1 Oxalobacteraceae bacterium
ATCAGCCCGGCTGGATATTTCTCAAACTGTTTTGCAGCCTGTTGCTGTTGACTGGCGTCGGCGTCTGGTGGCGGGTGCTGACCGCCGACAGCCGTCGCATCGCACTGGAAGAGTCGGAACGCCAGACCCAGTTGCTGCTCCAGGAAATCGCCGCACATGAAAAAACCGACGTCGCCCTGCAGCGCGCCAAGGAAGCCGCCGAATCAGCCAACCTCGCCAAGACCCGCTTCATCACCGGCATGAGCCATGAACTGCGCACGCCGCTCAACAGCATTCTCGGTTACGCGCAAATCCTGCAGTTCGATCCGGCCATGCCGCCGCACCGCAAGGATGCGATCGACGTGATCCACCGCAGCGGCAACCATTTGCTCAGCCTGATCGACGGCTTGCTCGACATCGCCAAGATCGAAGCCGGCAAGATGCGGCTCGAATCCGACGAGCTGGCGCTACCAGCTTTTCTTGAACAAATCGTGCAGATGTTCGCGCCGCTGGCGGCCGAAAAAGGCCTGGCCTTCGCGTTCGTCTGCAGCACGCGCCTGCCCGATGTCGTGCGTGCCGACCACAAGCGGGTACGCCAGATCCTGATCAATTTGCTGGGCAATGCGGTCAAGTTCACCGATACCGGTTCGGTCACGCTGCGCTTGAGTTACCTGCGCGAAATGGCGCACTTCTCGATCGAAGACACCGGCATCGGCATGACCGCCGACGAAGCCGAGCGCATCTTCCACCCGTTCGAACGCACCGCCAGCGCCGACCTGCGCGCCGCTGCCGGCACCGGTCTGGGCCTGACCATCAGCAGCATGCTGACCCACGTCATGGGTGGCGAGCTGACGGTAACCAGCACGCCCGGCAGCGGCAGCTGTTTTTTGCTCAAGCTTTACCTGCCGACCATCCATGCGCCACGCCCGGCGCTGACGCTCGACGATCCGCTCTCCGGTTACCTTGGTCCGCGCCGGCGCATCCTGATCGTCGACGATCAGGCCAGCCAGCGCACGATGCTCGCGCACATGCTGCTGCCGATGGGCTTCGACATCACCGAAGCCGACAGCGGTGCGGCCTGTCTGGCCAGCATCCGTGCCGGGCTGCCCGACATGGTACTGCTCGATATTGCGATGCCGGTGATGGATGGCTGGGCGGTCAGCCGCGCCATCCGCGACCTGAACCTGCCCGGTACCACCACGCTGCCGATCCTGATCGTCTCGGCCAATGCCTTCGATCTGGCGGCCGGTCGCGCTGGCTTTCCGTGCCATGACGGCTTTGTGGTCAAGCCGGTGTCGCTGCTGGAATTACTGGCTAAAATCAAAATTCATCTGCGGCTGGAGTGGATTGCCGCGCCGTCGCCTGCAACCGTATTGATCACTGCTCCGGCAACGTTGCCATCCCTCGACGACCTGATCGCGCTGCTCGAACTCGGTTCGATCGGCTATGTGAAAGGCATCCTCGCCAAACTGACCGAACTGGAACAGCGCACGCCGTCCCAGCTCGCCTTCACCACGGAATTGCGCGAGCTGGTCAGGCGCTTTCGCCTGAACGACTTTGCCACCCGACTCAAAGAAACCATCCGCGATGCTCCCCCTGCACCCTGACCAGCATGTGATCCTGATCGTCGACGATGTGCCCGAGAATCTGGCGGTGCTATCGGATGCGCTCGACGACGCGGGCTACATGGTGCTGGTCGCTACCGATGGAGCCGGCGCGCTGGAGCGGCTCGGCTACGTCACGCCGGACCTGATCCTGCTTGATGCGGTGATGCCCGGCATGGATGGGTTCGAGACGTGCCGGCGCATCCGCGCCCTGCCCGGTGCCAGTCATATTCCGGTGATCTTCATGACCGGGCTGACCGAAACCGAGCATGTGGTGCGTGGCTTCGAGGTCGGCGGCAATGACTACGTGATCAAGCCGCTGCAACCACGCGAAGTCATCGCGCGCATCGTCGCCCAGTTGCGTAGTGCCAGCCAGATTTCGCTGGCCAACACGGCCAGTGAAGCCAGTGCCCATGCCGTCATCGTGCTGGACCGGCAAGGCCGGCCAATCTGGCAGACCAGCAAGGCGCTCGCCTGGCTGGGACGATATTTTCCCGGTGATGACACGGCCACCGAACTGCCACCTGCGCTGCGTAGCTGGATAGATCAGCAACTGGTGCTGGCCAGCGCCGATCCGGGGGCGGTGGCACCGTTGCGGATACCGCGGCAGGACGGCGAACTCTGCATCCGGTTTTCGCGCGGCGAGCGCAGTGGCGATTTGCTGCTGCTGTTCGACGAGGCCGCACCGGCCAAACCAGCCGGCCCGTCGATGGACGGCTATCAGCTGACGCCGCGCGAGCATGACGTGCTGGCATGGCTGGCCAAGGGCAAAACCAACCGCGACATCGCCGACATCCTCGGCATGAGCCCGCGTACCGTCAACAAGCATCTCGAACATATTTTCGTCAAGCTCGGCGTCGAAACCCGCACGGCGGCAGCGGCGTTGGTGGCACGCCAGCCATGATCGGTGTTGGCGAGCGCCGGCGGTGCAATGCCCTTTGGTTATTGCACCCTACGAGTAGAAGTTGAAGTTGAAGTTGATGTTGATGTTGATGTTGATGTTGACGTTGAAGTTGACGTTGATGTGGCCGTTGACCTGTTCCGCATTGAGACAGCTGCCAAAAGTCGGAGTCAGGCAGGGGATAAGAGTGACGCATGTTTGAGCGAAGCGAGTTTGCGGCACTCCCCCTGACTGGCTCCGGCTTTTGGGAACCCGAAGGGCAGCAGTCTCGCGGTCGCCTTTTTCTTGGTTACTTCTTTTTGGCGAAGCAAAAAGAAGGGACCGGCTGCCGGGCCGCCCCCGGCTAGGTCATGACGGAGCAGAAAAAGAATCAGCAACCTCAGCACAAAAATTGAATGGCAAGCGCTCCGAATCCGCAAGCAGGGTCAGAGTAATTTTCGCGATGAAGCCTGCGAAAAAAAACTCTGACCCTGGTTGCTACCGATGGGGATTTGCGGCGGTTGGTAAAAGCGCGTTCCCGGAATTTGACGGGAAGGCTCGACGTTGAAGTTGAAGTTGATTTTGACGTGGCAGTTGATCTTGACCTGTTCCGCATTGAGGCAGCTGCCAAAAATCGGAGTCAGGCAGGGGATCAGAGGGACGCATGTCTAAGGTGAAGAAAGGCCCTCAACAAACCGAACACGGCGAACACGCCACCGGCTTGCCAATGGCATACCCCTGCGCATAATCGACACCAATCTCCCGCAACGCCCCGATGATGGCATCGCTTTCGACGAATTCGGCGATCGTCTGCAAGCCCATCACATGGCCGATCCGGTGGATCGCTTCGACCATGGCGCGATCGACCGGATCGTCCATCATGTCCTTGACGAAACTGCCGTCGATCTTCAGGTAGTCGACCGGCAAATGCTTGAGGTAGGTAAACGACGACATGCCGCTGCCAAAGTCATCCAGCGAAAACTTGCAGCCAATCGCCTTCAGTGCGCGGATCAGGACGGTGGCTTCACCCAGATTGGCAATGGCGGCGGTCTCGGTAATCTCGAAGCAGATTTCCGACGGCGGTACGCCCGTCAGCGCGAACTGCTCCAGCACAAACGGCAGGAAGGTCTCGTCACAAATCGACGTTCCCGACAAATTGATCGCAACCAGTACCGACAAACTGCCCGGTGGATGACGCAGTGTATGGGTTGCGAGCGCCCGCCGGACGACCCAGCGGTCCAGCGCCGGCATCAGACCATAGCGCTCGGCCGCCGGGATGAAGGCCATCGGCGGAATCAACGACCCGTCGTCGGCGCACAGACGCAGCAACAGCTCGTCATGGCTGCCAAGCCCCTGGCCAAGCGCCATGATCGGCTGGCGATACAGCACGAACCGGTCCTCGTCGAGGGCCTGCTGCAAGCGCGCTACCCAGCTCATCTGGCCTTTGCGGTGCGCCAGTTCGGCATTGTCTTCAGTGTAGACATGGACCCGGTTACGGCCCTTGTCCTTGGCCACGTAGCAGGCACTGTCGGCCATGCGCAGGATGTCCGGTGTCGTCACGCCGGCACCGAACGTGACCAGCCCGATGCTCACGCCAATTGGAAACGATTTGTCGAGCCACACAAAATGGAAATCGCTGACGGTCTGGCGCAACTGCTCGGCTACGCGCAGCGCCGGGGTGGTCGCGCAGCTTTCGAGCAGTACGCCAAATTCGTCGCCACCGAGCCGCGCCAGCGTATCGCTCAATCGCAGCGTCGCTTGCAGCAAGGTGGTCAGCTGGCGCAGCAATTCGTCGCCGGCGACGTGGCCGCAGGTATCGTTGACGATCTTGAACTGGTCGAGGTCGAGGTACAGCACCGTGTGTTCCTTGCTCTCGCTGCTCGCCGTCACCACCGCCTGCTCAAGCCGGTACTCGAATTCGCGCCGGTTGAGCAGTCCCGTCAGCGCATCATGCGCCGCCAGATGCGACATTTTTTCGGCCATCACATGGGCCTGGCTGACATCATGGAATACCAGCACCACACCGAGCATCACGTCACCCACATCACGGATAGGTGCGGCCATGTCCTCGATGGCGGTGCGCACGCCGCCCGGCCCGGCCAGCATCACACTACCCGGCGTGCTGCTGGCGACACCGCTGGTAATGACCAGCGCGACCGGATCGGGTAACGCCAGCTCCCCGTCGCCACGGAAAATCCGGAACACCTCGCACAGCGGCCGGTGCATGGCATCTTCCAGCAGCCATCCGGTCATGCGCTCGGCGACCGGATTGAGATAGGTCACCCGCGCGGCCATGTCGGTGGTGATGACGGCGTCACCGATCGAATTGAGGGTCACGCGCAAGCGCTGTTCACTCGCTTCGAGCGCAAGATGCTCGGCATGCAGTTCGGTGATGTCTTCCGAAATACCCAGTACAAATTCAACCGCACCAGTCACATCGAATACCGGTAGCGAATGCGTGCGCAACACCCGGCGCGTGCCATCCGGCCGGCGCAGCGGATGGATCGGTATCGTGATGGCTGCGCCGCTCGCGAGGATATTGCGGTCGTGCTGCTGATAGGCATCGGCGATGTTTGGTGCGAACAGCTCGCGGTCCGTTTTGCCGACGACCAGCGCCGCAGCCAGGCCGGTGATGCGCTCGGCGGCCTTGTTCCACAACATGAACTGGCCATAGGTCGCCGCCTGCATGCTTTTCGAATACACGATGACCGGCAGATGATCAATCAGCGATTGCAGGAAGGCGCGGTTGGTCGACAACTCCAGTTCGTCGCGCTTGCGCTGGCTGATATCGCGCGAGGTGATCGCCACGCCATCGGCCAGCGGCGTAACCTGATGCGCCAGCCAGCTCGCGTTGATACCGGGCGTGTCGATGAAAAACTCTTCCTGCAGCGCGACGCCCGATTGCAGTACCTGCGCGTATCGGTCAAAAAATCCATCGGTCCGGTTGACCGGCAACAACTCGCACAGGCATTGGCCAACAACCTGCTCGCGCGCCAGTCCCAGCAGTTGCAAACCATTGTCGTTGATGTAGCTGAAGCGAAAATCAACCAGCTCGCCAGCATCGTTGCGCTCGGCCTGCAAAATGAAAAACGCATCGAGCTTGCTGTCAGTGGCCGCGCGCAATTCTTCGGCGCTGCGCTGATAACGGCTATCGGCCAGCAGACGCTCACGCATCAGTTCGTCGAACGACTGCGCCAGCCGGCCGAACTCGGTCGCGGCATACACCGCCGGCAGCATCACCAGCGATGGTCGCCGCCGGACCGCATCAATCCGATTGGCAAGCTGGTCAAGCGGACGCAACTGGCGATCGATCGCCCACCAGATCAGCGGCCCGGCACACAGCGCCAGCAGCAACACGAACAACAGCGAGCGTCGCTCGGCGCGGTCGATGGTGGCAAAGGCTTCGCCGCCGGGCTGTACCGATGCCAGTATCCAGTCCGTACTGTAGAGGCGCCGGAATGAAAACAGACTCTTGGCACCAAGGTTGTCAGGCGACTCGACGGTTCCTTCGAAGCCCTCCATCGCACGGACCAGCGCTGGGCTACCCGCCAGAAACGGACGCGCCGACTGCAATATCCGCGTGGCATCCGGATGCGAAACAAACAGGCCATCGGACGTCATGATGAAAAAATAGCCCGACTTGCCAACGTGCGCCTTGCCCAGGCTGGCAA
>CANFED010000243.1 GCA_947445995.1 Oxalobacteraceae bacterium
CACATGCGCTTGTTGTTGACCAGCATGACCGGTGCATCACCGCATGCGCCCATGCACTCGCCTTCCTGCAGCGTGAACTGGCCATCGGCCGACGTTTCGCGGTAGTCGATACCCAGTTTTTGCTTCAGGTATTGCGCTGCTTTTTCGCCACCCGACAAGGCGCACGGCAAATTGGTGCAGACGGTGATTTTGAATTTGCCGGTCGGCGAGGTGTTGTACATCGCATAGAACGTCGCCACTTCCTGCACGGCGATTGCTGCCATACCGAGATAGTCGGCAATTTCCTGCATCAAGGCCGGCGACAGCCAGCCTGCTTCATCCTGGGCAATCGCCAGTGCACCCATCACCGCCGACTGCTTCTGGTCAGCGGGAAACTTGCTCACTTCACGATCAATTTTTTTATACGCTAGTTCTGATAACAGCATGCTTTGTGCCTCAATAGCCTATCGCGAATCAGCGATCAATTTCACCAAAGACAATATCTTGCGTACCGATGATGGTGACGGCATCGGCAATCATGTGGCCCTTGGCCATTTCGTTCAAACCTTGCAGATGGGCGAAGCCCGGTGCACGAATTTTCAGACGGTATGGCTTGTTGGCCCCGTCCGAAATCAGGTACACGCCAAACTCGCCTTTCGGATGCTCGACCGCAGCATACGCTTCACCCGGTGGCACGTGGAATCCTTCGGTGAACAGTTTGAAGTGATGGATCAGTTCTTCCATGTTCGACTTCATGTTCACGCGCGATGGCGGTGCCACCTTGTGGTTGTCGGTCATCACCGGGCCCGGATTGTTGCGCAGCCATTCGACGCATTGCTTGATGATCTTGTTTGACTGGCGCATCTCTTCGACGCGGACCAGATAACGATCGTAGCAATCGCCGTTGACGCCGACCGGGATATCGAAGTCGAGCAAGTCGTAGACTTCATACGGCTGCTTCTTGCGCAAATCCCATTCGATGCCGGAACCGCGCAGCATCGGACCAGTAAAGCCCATTGCCTTCGCACGTTCCGGCGAGACCACGCCGACACCGACCAGGCGCTGTTTCCAGATCCGGTTGTCAGTCAGCAGGGTCTCGTACTCGTCGACGTAATGCGGGAAGCGGTTGGTGAAGTCTTCGATGAAATCGAGCAACGAACCCTGACGGTTTTCATTGAGCTGACGGATCGCCTTGTCATTGCGCAGGATCGATGCGCTGTACTTCGGCATCGCATCCGGCAAGTCACGATAGACGCCACCCGGACGGTAATACGCTGCATGCAGGCGCGCACCGGAGACCGCTTCGTAGCAGTCCATCAAATCTTCGCGCTCGCGGAAGGCATACAGGAACACGCCCATCGCACCGACGTCAAGTGCATGCGCGCCCAGCCACAGCAAGTGGTTCAGCAGGCGGGTGATTTCGTCGAACATCACGCGGATATATTGGGCGCGCAGTGGCACTTCGAGTCCGAGCAATTTCTCGATGGACATCACGTAGCCATGCTCGTTACACATCATCGAGACATAGTCCAGACGATCCATGTACGGCACTGACTGCAGATAGGTTTTTTGTTCCGCGAGTTTTTCGGTACCACGATGCAGCAAGCCGATATGCGGATCGGCGCGCTGAATGACTTCGCCATCGAGCTCCAGCACGAGGCGCAACACGCCATGCGCAGCAGGATGTTGTGGCCCGAAATTGAGCGTGTAGTTTTTAATCTCAGCCATTATTTGATCCCGTATTGTTCTTCGCGAATCACGCGTGGCACGACCTCGCGCGGCTCAATGGTCACCGGTTGATAGATCACCCGTTTTTGCTCAGGGTCGTAGCGCATTTCGACATAGCCGGACACCGGGAAATCCTTGCGGAACGGATGACCGATGAAACCGTAATCGGTCAGGATGCGACGCAAGTCGTCATGGCCTTCGAACAGGATGCCGAAGAAATCGAATGCTTCGCGTTCGTACCAGTTGGCACTTGACCAGACGTCGATCAGTGATGCCACTACCGGCACTTCATCATCGCTGGCGAAGACACGAACGCGCACGCGCCAGTTATGTGACAGCGACAGCAAGTGCGACACCACGGCAAAGCGCTGACCGCTCCATGCGCCGTCACCAAACTCCGAATAGTCGACACCAGCGAGGTCCAGCAATTGTTCGAAACGCGTATCCGGATGATCGCGCAAGACCCGCATCACTGACAGGTAGTGACTGTCCTTGACGACGATCGTGATTTCACCAAGGGCATTGGTCAGGCTGACGATATGGTCGCCCAGCGCGCTGTGCAGCGCGGCTTCGAGGTTATCGAGTTTGGTTGTCATGGGCTTAGCGTGCAATCGTGTTGGTACGCTTGATCTTGTTTTGCAACTGCATGATTCCATACAGCAGCGCTTCGGCTGTTGGCGGGCAACCCGGCACGTAAATGTCGACCGGTACGATGCGATCGCAGCCGCGCACTACCGAATACGAGTAGTGGTAATAGCCACCGCCATTGGCACAGGATCCCATCGAGATCACCCAGCGCGGCTCGGCCATCTGGTCATACACCTTGCGCAGGGCTGGTGCCATCTTGTTGCACAGCGTACCGGCCACGATCATCACGTCGGACTGACGCGGAGACGGACGAAACACGACGCCAAAGCGATCCATGTCGTAGCGCGACGCGCCGGCATGCATCATTTCGACAGCGCAGCAGGCCAGGCCGAATGTCATCGGCCACATTGAGCCGGTACGTGTCCAGTTGATCAGCTTGTCAGCCGTTGTAGTAATAAAACCTTCGTTCAATACGCCTTCAATTGCCATGATTTATTCCCAGTCAAGGGCACCTTTCTTCCAGATGTACCAGAACCCGACGGCAAACTCGGTGATGAACACCAGCATCGTGACGAATCCGGGCCAACCGAGGTCGCGCATGGCGACGCCCCAAGGGAAGAAAAATGCCGTTTCAAGATCGAACAAAATGAAAAGTATGGCAACCAGATAATAACGAACGTCGAACTTCATTCGTGCATCTTCGAAGGCTTCGAAGCCGCACTCGTAAGGCGAGTTTTTCTGGGAGTCAGGTTTGAATGGTGCGAGCACGCGACCAAGTAATTGAGGGACGACACCAACACCGATGCCGACCAAGATGAAGAGTAATACTGGGAAGTAGGTTTCGAGGTTCACGATTCGCGCAATCAGATTGAAAAGTTAAACTGACCCAAGGAAATAAATACATTCCTCAACAAAAAGCCAGCACGGTATTGTACCCTGCTGGCTTTTTTTCGTATGGTGCCGACGACGAGACTCGAACTCGTACAGCTTTCGCCACTACCCCCTCAAGATAGCGTGTCTACCAATTTCACCACGTCGGCGTGAGGCCCGTATTGTAACTGCATTCCCCCTTTTTGTTCAATGCACAAATGCATCTATCAGAGGAGGAAACGGACTTTATTTAACTTATTTTGGAATCTGTCCTGATTGACCAGCCGGCGTTGCCGGTGCAGGTGCAGCAGGAGCAGCCGGTGGCACGGCAGCACCTGGTACGGCAACCGCTGGCGCTGTCGTCATGGTGTCCGTCACACTGTTTGTCGATACGGTCCGCACGGAACCGAAGTAAGCCAGCGCCAGCGTGGAGCTAAAGAAAACAGCTGCAGCGACACCGGTCATTTTCGACAGAAAATTCGATGATCCGGTTGCACCAAACAGGCTGCCGGAAGCACCCGAACCAAACGCGGCACCCATGTCGGCACCCTTCCCGTGCTGCATCAGCACAAGTCCGATAATGGTCAGCGCAGTGACGACCTGGATGACGACGATGATGGTGAGGGCTGTTGTATTCATTACTAGGTTTCCAATTCAGGTTTAGTGCTGTTGTCGTACTGTGTTGATGAGCGCTGCAAAGACAGCGGATAGGGTTATTTTTTTATTGGGTGAGGCTTATTGGGTGAGGCTTATTGGATGCTGATTACTGGATGCTGGTTATTGGGCACCGCTTGCGGCGATGATCGCAAGAAAATCTGCCGACTTCAGCGCCGCACCGCCAATCAACCCGCCATCGATATCGGGCATCGCCATCAGTTCGCGCGCATTGTCGGGCTTCATGCTGCCGCCGTACAAAATGCGGGTGCCCGCTGCTGCGACGGCGTCCTGACCAGCGAGCAGTGCACGCAATGTCGCATGGACTTCCTGCGCCATTGCCGGCGTCGCCGTTTTGCCCGTACCGATCGCCCAGACCGGCTCATAGGCTACAACAAGTCGAGTCAGGTCCGCTGCTTCCAGTACCGCAAGTACTGCCTTGAGTTGTTCGCCAACCACTTCCGTTGTCTGTCCGGCCTCGCGCTCGGCCAGCGTCTCGCCGACACAGATAATCGGAATCAGGCCGGAGCGTAAAGCGCGCAGCGTTTTTTGCGCGACCAGTGCATTGCTTTCGCCGTGCATGGCGCGCCGCTCGGAATGACCGACGACGGCGTAATGGCTGCCAAAGTCCGCCAGCATCGTGGCCGATACTTCGCCGGTGTAAGCACCTGCTTCATGGGCCGACAGGTCCTGCCCACCCCATGAAACCACGGTGTCAGCCAACTGATGCTGACACTGCGCAAGGTACGGTGCAGGGACGCAAACAGCTACGTCACAGGGTGCAGCATGACCGAGTGCGGCGACAAGCTCATTGAGCAGTGCGCTGTTGGCAGCGAGATTGCCATTCATTTTCCAGTTGCCGGCGACGAGCTTGCGACGCATAAGTGAACCCCGATTTTAATAACCCGCCATTCTATCCTTACGAGCTGGCGTGGGTCAAACCTGCAGCATGATCTTGCCCACATGGGCACTCGATTCCATCAATGTGTGTGCCTCGGCAGCCTGCTCCAGCGGAAAGATGCGGAAGATCACCGGCTTGATTTTTTTCTGTGCGAACAGCGGCCACACGGTGTTCAGCAAGTGATGCGCGACAGCGGCCTTGAACGCGACCGAGCGTGGTCGCAAGGTCGAGCCGGAAATGGTGAGCCGACGACGCAGCACCTGGCCAAGATCGAGTTCGGCTTTGGCACCGCCGAGCAATGCAATCAATGCGATACGGCCATCGTCGGCAAGGCAGTTGATTTCTCGCGGCAGGTAGTCGCCGCCGACCATGTCGAGGATCACGTCGACACCCTTGCCGGCAGTCTTGTCCTTGATGACTTCAACGAAATCCTGGGTGCGGTAATTGATCCCCAGCTCGGCACCGAGTGCTTCGCACGCGCGGCATTTTTCGTCCGAGCCGGCCGTCGCAAATACCCGATGACCGAGTGCGACGGCCATCTGGATTGCGGTCACACCGATGCCGGACGAGCCGCCCTGCACCAGCAAGGTTTCGTGGCCCGACAACTGCGCGCGATCAAACACATTGCTCCAGACCGTGAAAAAAGTTTCCGGCAATGATGCCGCTTCCAGCGCCGTCAATCCCAGCGGTACTGGCAGACACTGGCCAACTGGTGCCACGCAATACTCGGCATAGCCGCCGCCTTGCACCAATGCACAGACCAGGTCGCCTTGCAGGAAAGGCTGGCCGGTCAGATCACCACCCACAATCTCCCCGGCCACTTCGAGGCCAGGCAAGTCTGATGCGCCCGGCGGCACCGGATAATTGCCGGTGCGCTGGAACACGTCGGGGCGATTGATGCCGGCGGCATGGACCTTGATCAGCACTTCGCCGGTCTTCGGCACAGGTATCGGACGCTCGCAAAGCTGGAGTACTTCCGGACCGCCGAACTGGGTAATTTCGATTGCGCGCATGGGATTGTCTTTCGTGACAAAAAAAGTATTGTACGGTGCGGACCGCACCGTGACCTTGATGTAAAAAAAACCGCCCGCAGCTTGCGCCACGGACGGTTTTTTACAGCCGGAAATTAACGGCTTATTCTGCGACTGGCGCGGCTACCGGAGCAACAGTTCCCTCATCGCTGGCAGCTGCCTTCATCGACAGTTTAAGACGGCCACGGTCATCGGTTTCCAGAACCTTGACGCGCACTTGCTGGCCTTCTTTCAGATAATCAGCGACCGCATTGACGCGCTCGTTGGCGATCTGGCTGATGTGCAACAAGCCATCCTTGCCTGGCATGACCTGAACGATCGCGCCGAAGTCGAGCAGTTTCAGGACAGTGC
>CANFED010000244.1 GCA_947445995.1 Oxalobacteraceae bacterium
ATGGAGCGGTTAGGGGTGCGCGATGTGGTCGGGCTGGTGCTGCTGGCGGTGCGGCATGGGCTGGTGAGTGCGGATAGTTAATGGAGTTGTGGCAATCGCTTCTGTTGCACTTGGTGCAATGCCCTTCGGTTATCGCACCGCACTCAACCCTCCCTCAGAAATTCCCTTAGTGATTCTAGGCAATACACTCGACTCTACAGATTTTTGTTACCCGATAATGGTGACTTCATGGAGCTTGTCGGCAGTACCAACACATAACGTGTTTTCTCCGGTACGCTCTCCGCTTGTAAAATGAATGCCGTCGGATTCGACGTATCGGATTAAGCCGTTCCCCTCCTGGGTCCGGATCCTGCCGCTTCCCGAGACCTCATGGACACTTCACTCTTACGGTTTTTTTCGACCGAAAATTTCATGCCACACGGACATTGCTATCTCTGGCAACCGGCCTTGCTCTGGCTGCATGTGGTTTCCGATTCGCTCATTGCGCTGGCCTATTTTTCGATTCCGGTGACCTTGCTGTTCTTCGTACGCAAGCGCAAGGATTTGCAATATCACTGGATGTTCATCTGCTTCGCCGTGTTCATTCTGGCGTGTGGCGCGAGTCATGTGATGGAAGTCTGGACTATCTGGCATCCGGCCTACTGGCTCTCCGGCGGCATCAAGGCCATCACGGCGCTGGTCTCGATTCCGACTGCTTTCTTGCTGGTCAAGCTGATCCCGCTGGCACTGGCTTTGCCGAGTCCGGCTGCGCTGGCCGCCAGCAACGAGCAACTGCGTCAGGAGATTGCTGACCGCACCCGCATTGAAGCCGCCCTGAGTCTGAAGAATCTGGAACTGGCCTCGCTCAACGAAGAACTCAAGGCCTTCAGTTACTCGGTCTCGCATGACTTGCGCACGCCGTTGCGCAGCCTGGATGGTTTTTCGCTGGCGCTGCTGGAAGATTACAGCGACAAGCTCGATGCCGACGGTAAGGATGCCCTGCAGCGCATCCGCATGGCGAGTCAGCGCATGGGCAGGCTCATTGATGACATGTTGCGGCTGTCGCAGGTGACCCGCAGCGAAATCCGCCTGGAGACAATCGACCTGAGCACGCTGTGTAATAACATCGTCGCGACGATCCGCGAAGGGCAGCCGGGACGTGTGGTTCAGTGGCAGATCGACGAGGGCATGCAACTGCGTGCCGACAAGGGATTGATCGGCATCGTGATGCAAAACCTGATTGAGAATGCCTGGAAGTTCACTGGTCGCACTGAGCGCGCGGAGATCCGCATCGGCTGCAAGGAGATCGACGGCATCCAGGTCTTTTTTGTCGCTGACAATGGTGCGGGATTTGACATGCTGCACGCCGAAAAACTGTTCGGCACCTTCGAGCGCCTGCACGCCGTCAGTGACTTCAAGGGCACCGGTATCGGGCTGGCACTGGTCAAGCGCATCATGCGTCGGCACGACGGCGAGATATGGGCCGAAGCCCGCGTTGGTCATGGCGCGACCTTTTATTTTTGCATGAAGGAGGAGCAGGATGTCTTACCTGCCTGAGCCGATCTTGCTGGTCGAAGATAATCCCGACGATGCTGCGCTGACCTTGCGCGCGTTTCGTCGCAATCAGGTGATCAATTCGATGGTGGTGGTACGGGACGGTATCGAAGCGCTCGATTTTCTGTTTGCCCGTGGTGCCTTCGCTGACCGCATCGGCCAGCCGCTGCCCAAGCTGGTGCTGCTTGATCTGAAACTGCCGCGCCTCGACGGTATCGGGGTGTTGCGCGAGATTCGCGCCGACCCGCGTACCCGGCTTGTGCCGGTGATCATGCTGACCTCGTCGCTGCTCGAACAGGACCTCGATGCCTGTTATTCGCTGGGTGCCAACAGCTATCTGGTCAAGCCGATCGACTATAGCGAATTCGTTGACATGACACGCATCATTGCAACCTACTGGCTGTCGCTGAACCGTCCGCCGCCGGTATCCTTGCCGCTGTCGCTGCCGATGGTTGACCCGCTATGAATGCCCCGTTGCGCGTGCTGATGGTCGAGGATTATGAAGACGATGCGCTGCTGATGCTGCGCACATTGCGGCGCGCCGGCATCGACGTGGAATCACTGCGCGTGCAGGATGCCGCCAGCCTGACTGCAGCGCTGGCCGAGACCTGGGATGTTGTGATTTCGGATTTTTCCTTGCCGGGGTTTTCCGGCATGGATGCGCTGGCGCTGTGCCGCGCCAGCGATGAGCAAGTACCGTTCATCCTGATGTCGGGCACCGTCGGTGAAGAAACAGCCGTCGCAGCGATGAAGGCCGGTGCCAATGATTACGTGATGAAGGACAACATGGCGCGGCTGGCACCGACTTTGCTGCGCGCCTTGCAGGATGCGGCTACCCGCGCCGAATTACGGCGCACCGAACTCAAGCTGATCGAGAGCGAGCGCCGCTTTCATGCATTCATGGATGCCAGTCCGATCATCGCCTCGATCCGCGATGGCAGTGGTCGTACCGTCTACGGCAACCGGGTCTGGAACGATACTGTCGGTCATGCCGCCGCTGTGTCGGTAGCGCGCATGACCAGCGATCAGGTCGTGCTCACCAGCGGCCTGGCCGCCGAGAGTGTCGAGGAAATCAACTTGCCCGGTACGGCACCGACCTACTGGAAAAATATCCGTTTCCCGTTTGTCGGAGCTGCGGGCCAGCCCTTGATCGGTGAGTTCTCCACTGACATCACGACGCTCAAGCAATCGGAAGAAACCATCCGCAAGCTGGCCTATCTGGATGCACTGACCGGTTTGCCGAACCGGCGCCTGATGATTGATCGGCTCACGCATGCGATGGCCAGTTGTGCCCGACGCGGGATTTTCGGCGCGCTGTTGCTGATCAATCTGGACAACTTCAAGCTGCTCAATGACGCGCATGGTCATGCTGCCGGCGACTTCGTGGTCCAGCAGACCGGCCGGCGCATCAGCGATTGCGTGCGTGAACAGGACACCGTCGCCCGTATCGGCGGAGACGAATTCGTGGTCATCCTTGAAGGCCTTGGCAAGCTGGCAGCGGACGTGGCCGTCGATGTCGATGCCATCGGACGTGAAATTCTGAAGGTCATCGCGGAGCCGTATCTGCTCGTCGGCACGTCGCACAAACTGACTGCCAGTATCGGCATCGCTTTCTTCCACGATCAGCAGCACAGTCCGGACGAACTGATCAAACGGGCCGATCTGGCAATGGGTAATGTCAAGACTGCCGGACGCAATAACCAGCTGTTTTTTGATCCGGCGATGCAGGCCAGGATTACGCTGCGCAATACGCTGGAGGCCGACTTGCGCGAAGGTCTGGCAAACAGCTGGTTCGCGCTGCACTACCAGCCGCAGGTCGACAGTGACGGCAGGCTGACCGGGGTCGAGGCATTGATGCGACTAGCGCATCCGGTCAAGGGACTGATGATGCCGAACAGTTTCATCACGCTGGCAGAAGAGACCGGCCTGATTGTTGATCTCGGTTACTGGGCCCTTGATACCGCCTGCAAGCAGTTGCAGACATGGGCGCAAGACACCACCACCGCGCGGCTGACGCTGTCGGTCAACCTGAGCGCACGGCAGTTTAGCGATGACAATTTCGTCCCGCGCGTGCTGGCGCTGGTTGCTGCAAGCGGCATTGATCCGTCGCTATTGTGGTTGGAGTTGACCGAGAGCCTGCTGCTCGACGAGATCGAACTGACGATCGACAAGATGACGATCTTGCGCGAGGCTGGAATGCGCTTTTCGCTGGATGATTTCGGCACCGGCTATTCGTCGCTGTCCTACCTGAAGCGCCTGCCGCTGCACGAGGTCAAGATCGATCGCTCGTTCGTGCGCGATCTGCTCGGAGACGTCAATGATGCGGTCATCGTGCGCGCGATTCTGGCGATGGGGCAGAGCTTCGGATTGTCGGTCATTGCCGAGGGCGTCGAAACCATCGCCCAGCGCGACTTCCTGATCGAGAACGGTTGCCGTCGGTTTCAGGGATACCTGTTTGGACGGCCGGTGCCGGTGGAGATGCTGGATTTAGGCGATACCGCAACGGTAATGGCCTGCGGTTGAATACGGTCGTGCTACACAACTTAAATGCGAGCGCGCATCGTACAATGCCTTTTTTTGTCAATCCTTCCACTCCGTAAATCGCCATCGCCTCGCGGATGATGCCTTCGATCAGCAGAGCAGGCCCACTTGCGAGACCAGCGATGATGCATCACTTCTTAATTACACACCGGGCTGAGCTTGAGCGGCGATGCCGCGAAAAAGTTGCAAGCCGCCCCGACAGGTCGGCAAACACGCAGCAGCTGGAACTAGGTGTCCCCATGTTCCTTGACCAGCTGATTCGTACGCTGGAGGCCGAAGACCGGGGAGCCGCGTACGAAGCGCGCGCTCTCTCGGGCCTTGCGTGTGGCGATCCCTCCCGCCATTCGGAATTGGGGGTCTCGGCGGCTCTTCATGGAGCCGATCTTTTGACGATGGGCTACTCGATCACCGAGGTTGTCCATGATTATGGTGACCTGTGCCAGGCTGTATCGGACCTGTCGATTGACCTTGACCAGATATTTACGGTCCACGAGTTCCGGACGCTCAATCGCTGCCTTGACAACGGCATAGCCGGTGCCGTGACGGCGTTTAGCGAAGACCGTGACCTGGTGATCGCCGACGGCCAGGCGTTGGAGGCTAACGAGCGTCTAGGCTTTCTCGCCCACGAACTACGCAATCACTTGAACACAGCAATGCTCGCGCTGGCAGCCATCAAATCGGGTAATGTTGGCTTGGCCGGTCCTACCGGAGGCGCACTCGATCGCAGTCTTGTCGGCTTGCGAGTACTGATCGACCGGTCGCTTGCTGAGGTCCGCGTTGGTCCCGGCATGACTTTGCATCGCACAGTGTTCAGTCTCGCGAATTTCATTAGAGAAATAAAGTACTCTGCTTCGCTCGAAGCTGAACTGTTGAAGTGCGATTTTCACGTTGAACCGATTTCTCCCCTGTTGACGGTGGATGCTGACAAGGACTTACTATTTTCAGCACTCGGCAATCTGCTGCAAAACGCGTTCAAATTTAGCGGCAAGGGCGGCGTCGTTACACTCAGCGCCGAAGCAGGGGCGGACCGCCTGCAAATCAAGGTGAAAGACAATGGACCGGGGCTGAGCGAACAAGCCGTACAGGAGATGTTCTTGCCGTTCACACAGGGCGGTGCTAACCGGTGTGGCTTGGGGCTGGGGCTTTCCATTGCACGGCGCAGTGTCGAAGCAAATGGCGGTTTGCTGACTGTCGAAAGTACGATCGGTCATGGCTGCCTGTTCATCATCGATTTGCCTGACAGATCCATTGCTGCAGAAGCAGTCAGGCCACCAGCAGGACCCGTGCATTGACGATGCGGGTCGGGCCACGTAACCGTATGAACGAGGGTGCCGGCAGGGCATGTTCCTGCGCCATCCCCGGTCAGGTTTCCAGCGCTGGCGGAATCAGAACAAATTTTCCGACATGCGATTTTTCCAGAAACTCCTGCTGCGCCTGCACGATCTGCGCGAGCGGAAAACACTTGGCCACCAGTGGGCGCAGTTCTCCGCGCTCAATGTAACCAATCAAGTTGGCAAATACCGGTTCCTCCCAGGCCGTGCAACCAAGCAGGGTCAGACCTTTCAGATAAAAAGGGCGCATGTCCAGGCTCACCAGCGGCCCGCCAATCGCTCCCGAGGACGCATAGCGGCCAGCGCGTTTGAGTACCCTAAGCAGGTCGCCAAAAGCGGGACCGGCTACGTTATCGATGACGACATCAACGCTTTCCTGGCCGAGGCTTGTAATGAGATCGGCGTTGCGCTCAATCACCTGATCCGCGCCGATCTGGCGTACTTGCGCCATTTTGGATTGCCCGGCGACGGCCGTGACCCGCGCGCCCCGTCGCTTGGCCAGTTGTATGGCCGCCGAACCGACACCACCTGATGCCCCGGTAATGAGGACATGCTCACCCGCGCGGACGCCGGCGCGATGCAGCATGTTTTCTGCGGTCCCGTAGGCACACGGCATCGAGCCGAGTTCGGCATCACCCCAGTCGGACCGTACGACAAATACTTCAGAAGCCGGTACCTTGAC
>CANFED010000245.1 GCA_947445995.1 Oxalobacteraceae bacterium
CCTGACGGCCCGACCGGCCGGCTCGGACTGGTCGAATTCCGCGCCTTCGAAATGCCGCCGCACGAGCGCATGAGCCTGCTGCAAATGCTGCTGTTGCGCGCGCTGGTGGCACGCTTCTGGCGCGAGCCGTATCAGGGCAAGCTGATTCACTGGGGCACGCAATTGCATGACCGCTGGATGCTGCCGCACTTTGTCGCTCAGGATATTCGGGACGTGGTGCAGGATCTGCGCGCTTCGGGTTATGCGTTCGAAGAGCGCTGGTTCGACCCGTTCGTCGAATTCCGCTTCCCGCGCTACGGCACGGTCGCGTACCACGGTATCGAGCTCGAACTGCGGCAAGCCATCGAGCCGTGGAATGTGCTCGGCGAAGAAGTCAGTAGCGGCAGCACCGCACGCTATGTCGATTCGTCGGTCGAGCGGATGCAGTTACGCGTGCGCGGCATGGTCGATGGCCGGCACGTCGTGACTTGTAACGGCCGGCCGTTGCCGCTGTCAGCGACCGGCGTGCCAGGCGAGTACGTGGCGGGTATTCGTTTCCGTGCATGGAGCCCGTGGTCGGCACTGCATCCGTCGATTGGCGTGCAGGCACCGCTGGTGTTCGACCTGGTCGATACCTGGAGCAGCCGATCCATCGGCGGTTGCCAGTATCACGTGGTGCATCCGGGCGGACGCAACTATGAAGGCTTCCCGGTCAACGGCAACGAAGCCGAAGCGCGCCGCTTTGCCCGCTTTGTCGGACACGGTCACACACCGGGGCCGATGGCAGTGACGCCGGAGCCACTCAACCCGGCGTTCCCGTTCACGCTGGATTTGCGCTGGACGCCGTAACCGGTCACGTTTGATCAGTCGACAAAAAACCAGATCCTTGATCTGGTTTTTTTAATGCACTCAAGCATTCGATCGTCTTCGAGGATTTATCGTCCGGGCAATGCAATCATGCCAGCCCGAACTTGTGCCAGTTGCATCTGCATCGATAGTTGCGACGCCTCGCCGAGCCGGAACGCACTGACCACTTGCACCAGATTGGCGGCCTGGTCTTGCAGGGTTTCGGAGGCAGCCGCTGCTTGTTCCACCAGCGCGGCATTGCGCTGGGTGACTTGATCCATCTCGCCGATCGCCAGATTGACTTGCTCGATACCGCGGTTCTGTTCCTGGCTGGCGGTGCTGATGTCGGTCATGATCGCATTGACCTTCTGGATACTGGTCACGATATCGGTCATGGTGTCACCGGCTTCGCGGGCCAGTTTGCTGCCGGCATCGACGCTGGTGACTGACTCGTTGATCAGTGCCGAGATATCTTTGGCTGCGGCAGCTGAGCGCTGCGCGAGGTGACGCACTTCTGCCGCTACCACCGCAAATCCGCGCCCCTGTTCACCGGCGCGTGCGGCTTCGACGGCGGCATTCAAGGCCAGGATGTTGGTCTGGAAGGCGATGCTGTCAACGACGCTGGTGATGTCCGAAATCTTGCGTGACGAGGCCGAAATCGATTCCATTGTCAAGGCCACGCGGCTAACCACTTCGCCACCCTTGATGGCAATTCCCGACGAATCCAGTGCCATCCGGTTGGCTTCTTTGGCTCGCTCGACGTTCTGTTTGACCGTTGCCGTCATATGCAGCATCGCGTCTGCGGCGGCACTGAGCGAACCGGCTTGCTGTTGTGTGCGCTCCGACAGGTTGACAACACCGGTGGCGATGTCATGCGATGCTTCGGTGATGGTGTCAATGCCGCTACGTACGCTGGCGACGGCACCGTTGAGCATCGTCACGACGCCTTGCAGCACAGCGCTACTCTCGCTGGTTGGAGCGATTTTATTGGCGCTCAGGTCGATGATGCCGGCACCTTGTCCGGTCATCATGCTGACGTTCACTTTCAGTTCGGCGCTCTGGAACGCTTCGCGCTGTAGCGCGATGGCGATATAGATCAGTGCACCGGTTTCCGCAACGACGTAGGCGGCATGCAAGATCACCATGCCCAAGCCCGGCTCGGTAAAACAGAGCACACCGTAGCCCCATTGCTGCAAGTAGCTAAAACTCAAGTGATGCACAGCGATGACAAGCGCCGCCACCAGGATGACCGACCAGTCGCGGTAGCACAGCAGCACGGCCAGCAGCACAAAGATACCGAAGTGGAGTTCGGTCATGCCCGCGGCCTGATGAATATGCAACGCAGAAAACACCATCAGCGCAGCAGCAACGACCATGCGGGTCAGCACGCTACCGCCAAGTACAAGGATCAGCGCGGTCGGTAACAGTACCGCCGGCAAGCCAACCACCAGGGCCCAGGTCAGTGTGTCGTGCATGCCTGACAGCGCCAGACTCATCACGAACAGGCCCCAGAGCAGACACAGCATCAGGCGATCAGCCTGGACGTAATTCTTGTTGAGATAGTAGGCGAGGTCATGCATGGCGGTCTCTTTTGTCGTGGTGCCGGCCATCTCGTGGCATCGGCGTTATCGCAATTTATTCTTGGAAATCTGGCGCGAGCTGTGTTTCAAATGTTTTTTTTAAGCAAGGTTCACTAATGCAGAATCGAACTATAAAGCGCCCGAAAATGACTTCAAAGCATAAATAACCAGCAACCGCGACGATTTCTTGTCGGCCTCATGCAGATGAAAAAACTTCATGCGTCGCACAAGCCGGAATCGCTACGGCGCACGCCGGATTGATCGTCTGAAGAGATCGTGGCCGATATCCGTGCGTTGGCCTGCGACCGATGGCGTCGAACGATGAGCCTGACGAAAAAAAGCCAGATCGATAGTCTGGCTTTTTGATGATAAGTATTCGGGAACGCTATCCCGGTGTCGGATTTATCGTCGGGGCAGGGCAATCATCGTAGCCCGGCCTTGTGCCAGTTGTGCCAGCTGTGGCTGCAGCGAGCTCTGAGATTGTTCCGCAAGACGAAAAACGCTGACCACTTTTACCAGGTTAGCAGCCTGGTCTTGCAGGGTTTCGGAGGCAGCCGCTGCTTCTTCCACCAGCGCGGCATTTTGCTGCGTGACTTGATCCATCTCGCTGATCGCCCGGTTGACTTGCTCGATGCCGCGACTCTGCTCCTGGCTGGCCGTACTGATGTCGTTCATGATCGCATTGACCTTCTGGATGCTGGCGACGATATCGGTCATCGTGGTACCGGCCTCGCTGGCCAGCTTGCTGCCGGCATCAACGCTGATGACCGATTCGTTGATTAGGGCCGAGATATCCTTGGCGGCGGCTGCCGAGCGCTGCGCGAGGTTGCGTACTTCGGCGGCGACTACGGCAAACCCGCGCCCTTGTTCGCCGGCGCGCGCGGCTTCCACGGCGGCATTCAAGGCCAGGATATTGGTCTGGAAAGCGATGCTGTCAACCACGCTGGTGATCTCGGAAATCTTGCGCGACGACGCCGAAATCGAGTGCATCGTCAGCACCACGCGGCTGACTACGTCACCACCCTTGATCGCAATCGCCGATGAATCCAGTGCCATCTGGTTGGCTTCTCGGGCGCGCTCGACGTTCTGCTTGACGGTCGTCGTCATGTGCAGCATCGACGCAGCTGTTTCACTGAGCGAGCTGGCCTGCTGCTCGGTACGGGTGGACAGGTCGATGGTGCCGGTGGCGATTTCGTGCGATGCCACGGCGATGGTTTCGATGCCGCTGCGTACGCTGGCAACAGCGTTGTGCAGCATGGCCACGATACCTTGTAGTGCCACACCGCTCTCGCTGGTGGAGACGATCTTTTCGGCATTGAGGTCGATGGTACCGCTGCCTTGCCCCGTCATCGTGCCGACGCTGACCTTCAGTTCGGCGCTCTGGATGGCATCGCGTTGCAGCACGATCGCGATGAAGATCAGTACGCCGGTTTCGACGACGACGTACGCGGCATGCGAGATCACCATGCCCAAGCTCGGCGCAGTGAAACAGAGGACACCGTAGCCCCATTGCTGCAAATAGTTAAAACTCAAATGGTGCAGGGCGATGACCACGGCCGCAACCAGGATCACCGACCAGTCGCGATAGCACAGCAGCACGGCCAGCAGGACAAATATGCCGAAATGAAGTTCGGTCATCCCCGCCGCCTGGTGGATATGCAGCGCGACAAACACCATCAGCGCGACGGCCACGACCACCCGCGTCAGGAAGCTGCCGCCGGCGGTCACAATCAGCGCCGTCGGTATGAGTACCGCCGGCAAACCGATCACGAAGGCCCAGGTGAGTGTGTCGTGCATGCCCGCCAGCGCCAGGCTCATTACGAACAGTCCCCATAGCAAAGCCAGCATCAGGCGGTCGGCCTGGACGTAGTTTTTGTTGAGGAAGTGGGCAATGTCATTCATGGGGAGGTTTCCATCATGTTGTTAAGGGCTGCCCTTGATGCTGAAACGATCAAGCATTTTCAGGCAGCTTCGCTCGGCAATATTATGTGAAATTATTTGCGAACAGCAATTTCTCTTTTGTAAATAGTAGATCTAAAGAGGCGCGAAGTGACTGATAAGTAAAAATTCGCAGCGACTGCAGTTATTTCCACCGGGTCCTCGATGAAAAAAGTTCATTTATCGCACAAGCCGTAGTTGCTCGGGCGAGCGGCTTGCATGGCTTTGAACTGCCGCCACACGAACGCATGAGCCTGCTGCACATGCTGCGGTTGTGTGCCGATGGAACATGAACCGCACGGCCAATGGCATTGGCAGTCGGCGTTGCCGAACATTATTTTCGAGAGCATTGTCGTCGTGTGGCGCTAGGGGCAATGGAATGATTGCCTGCAGGAGAGCACTCATCATTACTACAACTTGTTGTGAGCGGAGTCATGGCTTTCTTTGTGCGCATGAATGGACAGATACGGTCTTTCTTCAGAGGGGCGGCGGAAGAACCTGCGGCACAAAAAGCTGACACGTCGTCATTGGGAAGCAATCAGTCCGAAGCAGCGTCGTCTGGTACAAAACAGCGTGGCAGTGATGCTTTGGGCGGTAGCGGAGCGCGTGATTCGGCGGTCCGCAACAGGTTACTTGGGCAGACCCATGCCGGTATTGAAGCGGGTAACCGGCCGGCAAGTCCTGTCAAAAGCACGGAAAGTGGCAGGGCAGCTGGCAAATCCAATGACTCCGTCGGAGCTATTTTTCACTCTCTGGTCCTCGCACAGAATGCACTTGGGGCCGAGGCACTGTCATTGCGGGTGGAGGAATTGGGAAACCGGTCCGATCCGGCCAAACGGGCCAGACTCGCCGCCAACCGGGAACAGCAGGCCCGGAACCTGGCAGTGCTTGACGGGTTGATTCTTTTTGGGCAGCAAAAAATTGCGCAGCTCACTACCCTGCAGGCCAGCGGTTGCCCGCTCAGTATTCAGCAAGATGCGGAGCTTACCAACCATCGACTGCTTGATATCGAGATGCGGCTGATGCGACGCACCCCCTATTAATACGCTAGCCGGCGACAAGCAACGCCAGTTCGGCCGCATCCAGATAACACCATTCACCTTCTTCCAGCCCCAGACCCTCCAGCGTCAGCTGACCGATTGCCACCCGCTGTAGCGCTGCGCAATGATTGCCCGCTGCCGCCAGCATGCGCTTGACCTGATGGTATTTGCCCTGCTCGAGCACGATCTCTATCCGGTGGCTGTCGACCATGCTGCAGCGAACAGCTGCCAGCGGTGCCGGCTCGTCATGCAACTGCACACCGGCCAGCAACAACGTCACCAGTTCTGGCGTGACCGGTTCGGCGGTGGTCGCGACATACACTTTCGGGATATGTGATTTCGGTGACGACTGTGAATGAATGAACGGACCATGATCCGACATCAGCAGCAGGCCGGTGGTGTCGTGGTCGAGCCGGCCGACTGGTTGCACGTCGCGCCAGGTGAAATTCTCCGGCAGGATGCTCAGCACGCCCGGATGATGGCTGGGCTTGCGCGAGCATTCGAAATTCGGTGGTTTGTGCAGCGCCACGAAGACGTGTTCGTGGAAATCCCAGTCTTCGTCGAACAAGCGGAAGGTCAGGCCATCGGTATCGAACGCGGCGCGGTAATCGGTCACGACGGTGCCGGCGACAGACACTTCGCCGTCGTCGATCAGTTGGCGGCACCATTTGCGGGTGCC
>CANFED010000246.1 GCA_947445995.1 Oxalobacteraceae bacterium
CCACACCGATATGCCCGACCGATACCGCGTTCTGCGTCGCCACCATCGAGGTCGGGAACTGGAACCCCAGCCCGACACCCAGCACCACCAGCGCCACCACCATCAACCCGGACTGATCGAGCGGACACAGCGCCATCGCGATGCCGCCCGCCGTGGCCGCAATCGCGCCACCAAGTTGCAGCATCTTGTAATGCCCGGTCGCACTCATCAGTCGTCCCGACAGAAACGCCCCGAGCGGAATGGCCAGCGTCAGCGGCAGCAAACGCAATGCCGACGAATCCGGTGCCATGCCACCGGCCAGTTGCAAGCGCAATGGCAACAGTACCGACATCGAGATGAACTGGAAAAAAGCGAGAAACAGGACCACGCAACAAATCGTCACGGTCTTGTTGCGAAACAGCGAGAGCGGAATCAGGGGTTCGCTACTGCGACTCGAATGCCAGCCGAACAGCAGCAACATCGTGACACCGCCAATGGCCAGCAGCAGATTGAACGGATCGACCAGCGCCACGCCCTGCCCCAACCGCGTCATCGCAATCAGCACGGCAGTCAGACCGGTGGCGAACAGGATGGCCCCGACATAGTCCACGCTGTGCTGCGCATGCGTGACCGGCAGGTTACGCAACGAGCGGCGCACCAGCCACAGTGCCAGCACACCCAGCGGCAAGTTGATCCAGAAAATATACCGCCACGACAGATAGTGGGTCAGATAACCGCCCAGTATCGGTCCCGCCAGGCTGGCCGAGGCATATACGCCGCTGATGTAACCCTGATAGCGACCCCGTTCGCGCAGCGGCACGACATTGGCGATGGTCGCTTGCGCCACCGAGATCAGGCCACCGCCGCCCAGTCCCTGCAACACGCGAAAGCCGATCAGCTGCGGCATCGACGCCGCCAGCGCACAACCAAGCGAACCCAGCGTGAAGATGAGGATGGCGGCACTGAGACTGGCGCTGCGACCGTGAATATCACTGAGTTTGCCCCAGATCGGCGTGGCCACCGTGCAGGCGACCAGATACGCAGAAATCACCCAGGCCATCTGCGCAAAACCGTCGAGCTGTTTCGCGATGACCGGCAGCGCCACGGCCACCACGGTTTGCTCGATGGCACCGAGCAGGATGACGAGGACGAGGCCGCTGATGATCAGGCGGATGTTGAGAGGTTCGGCGACAGGATTTTGCATCCGGGTACTTATACCCGATCAGGCCAATGTGCGTGAATTGATGTCCGTGCGGAAAACGATCGGCTGTTCGAGCACCGCTGGCGTCGTGCTGGCCGTGCGATTAGCCGCCTGGAAAATAATCTGATCGACCCGTTCGCGCAACGGCGACTTGGCACACACCGGATCGGTCGCGGCAGCATCGCCGGCCAGCATCAGCGCCTGACAGCGACAACCGCCGAAGTCTTTCGCCTTCTCCGGACAACTGCGGCACGGCTCCTGCATCCAGTCGTCGCCGCGATATTTGTTAAAGGCGCTGCTGTCGTACCAGATCTCGTGCATCGACATGCTGCGCACATTCGGCAAGTCCAATCCGGGCAAG
Organism: Oxalobacteraceae bacterium; assembly: GCA_947445995.1. Lineage (GTDB taxonomy): Bacteria > Pseudomonadota > Gammaproteobacteria > Burkholderiales > Burkholderiaceae_D > Actimicrobium. The sequence goes on from CANFED010000246.1 coordinate 1,542, forward strand.
TCGCGCGCGTTGTGGCATGGCAGTGCCACCCCGTCCGGTGCGACGCCAAGAAACACCGAACCCCAGCCATTCATGCAAGCCTTGGGCCGGTCTTCGAAGTAATCCGGAATCACGAACAGAATCTTGCAGCGCTTGCCGATTTTTTCGCGATAGGTCGCCACGACTTCTTCGGCATCGCGCAGCTGTTCGCGGGTCGGCATCAGCTGGTCGCGGTTCTTCATCGCCCAGCCGTAGTACTGGGTGTTGGCCAGCTCCAGATATTCGGCATCCAGCGCCAGCGCCATCTCGATGATCTTGTCGACATGCGGCAGGTTGTGCCGGTGCAGCACGCAATTGAGCACCATCGGGTAATCGAACTGCTTGATCAGCGCCGCAACTTTTTTCTTCAGGTCGAAGGTCTTGGTGCTGCTCAGGAAATCGTTGAGTTCCTTGGTCGAATCCTGGAACGACAGCTGGATATGATCCAGGCCGGCCTGCTTCAATGCCGACAGGCGCGACTCGGTCAGGCCGACGCCCGAGGTGATCAGGTTGGTATAAAAACCGAGCCGGTGCGCTTCGGTGACCAGCTCTTCGAGGTCGTCGCGCAACAGCGGCTCGCCACCCGAAAAACCCAGCTGCACCGCGCCCAGTGCGCGCGCCTGCTGCATCACCGTGAACCATTCGGCCGTGCTCAGTTCATTGCGTACCGATTCGTAATTGACCGGGTTGTAGCAGAACGCGCAATGCAGCGGACAGCGATAGGTCAGTTCGGCCAGCAGCCAGTACGGAGGGGACGGGAGGGGCTTCATGGTCAGACAATCCAGTTCTGTTCAAACGCGTGCGCCAGCAAGCCATCGACATCGGCACGCAAACCCGTCGTGCTGAATTTCAGTTCCAGCGTGGCGACGATCTGGTCGACCGTAGTGACGCCATCGCACAGTTGCAGGATTTCTCCGGCGCTGGCATTGAGCCGCACCATGCCTTCCGGATAGAGCAGCACATGGCAGTGCTGGGCTTCTTCCCATTGCAGGCGGAAGTGGCGGTTCAGTTTGGGCGTCGTCGGCGTGACTTGCGCGTTGCTGGTCGTCATTCGGGATACGCCTTCTCGATGGCGTCGAGCATCGCCCACAGGATATCGAGCTTGAACTGCAGGATGTCGAGCGCCCGTTCCTGCTGCGCGCGCGTCGTGAAATGCTCCAGCGTCACCGCCATGCCGTGATCGACATCGCGCTGCGCCAACGGAATCCGGCTGCGGAAATACGCCAGCCCCGAGGCCTGAATCCACGGGTAATGGTCGGGCCAACCGGCCAGCCGATCCTTGTGGATTTGTGGCGCAAACATCTCGGTAAGTGACGAGCAGACCGCTTCCTGCCAAGGCTGGCGACGGGCAAATTCGACATAGGCATCGCAGGCAAAGCGTACGCCGGGCACGACGTTTTTCAGCGACCAGAGCGCTTCGCGTTCGATGCCGGCGGCGGCACCAAGCTGGGTCCAGGCTTCCATGCCGCCGGCCGCGTGGCCGGTGTAGTCATCGTAACCATCATGGTCGAGGATGCGGGCAATCCACTTGCGGCGCGTCTCGCGGTCATCGCAGTTGGACAGGATGGCCGCATCTTTTTTCGGAATGATGGACTGGTAATAAAACCGGTTCACAACCCAGCCGCGAATTTGCGCCGGCGAACATTGCCCGCTATTGAGACGCACGTTGAACGGATGATGGATGTGGTAACTCTTGCCCTTGGCGCGCAGCTGCTGCTCGAATTCTTCGCGACTCCACGCAGGTGCAATCAACTCCTGTGCAATTGAATTGCTCACAATTGAATCTCCATGCCGTCTTCGGCGACCTCGATGCCGTGCTGCGTCAGCACTGCCCGTTCGGCAGAGTCTTCGCGCAGGATCGGGTTGCTGTTATTGATGTGAATGAGGATCTTGCGGCTGGCCGGCATCGTGTCGAGGATGCCGATCATGCCACCCGGACCGCTTTGCGGCAGATGCCCCATTGCCGAGGCGGGCTTTTTTGACAGGCCCAGCGTGATCATTTCATCTTCGGTCCAGAACGTGCCATCGACCAGAACAACATCCGCGCTGGCCATCGCAGCGGTGATCTCCGGTGATAGCGCACCGAGTCCCGGCGCATAAAACACGCGCTTGCCGCTGGACTGACTGGTGATCATCAGGCCGATATTGTCACCCGGATGCGGGTCGTTGCGATGCGGCGAATACGGCGGTGCCTTGCTCGACAGGGTCAGCGGCGTGAAAGTGATTTGCGCGAGCGGATCGATCACGAAGGGCTGGCCGTCAGGGTGAATTGTGTGACGCTCGACACCGCAATAATGTCCCAGCACCGAGGCGATCGGCAAGCCGATCGAGATGTCGGCAAAGACCTGTTCGGTCGCATACAGCGGCAGCGGCGACGAGCGCTCGCGCAGCATCAGCAAGCCGGTCACATGGTCGATCTGTGCATCCATCAGCAGCACGGCGCAAATGCCGCTATCGCGAATGGCGCGCGCAGGCTGCAATGCCGGAGCACAGCTCAACTGTCGCAAGATGTCGGGGGAAGCATTGATCAGAACCCAGTCCGTGCCGTTGTCGCTGACAGCGATCGACGACTGGGTGCGGGCCGTTGCGCGGATACTGCCATCGCGCACGCCGCTGCAGTTAAAGCAGTTGCAATTCCATTGCGGGAAACCACCACCGGCGGCTGAACCCAATATGCGTATTTTCAAGATAGCTCCGGATAGCCGGGAAGTCGATGTCGACGCCGGCTATCGTTAATCAATCAGCGGTTGGCGATGTACAACGTGATTTCAAAACCAAAGCGGAAATCGATAGCGGTTGGGGTTGTCCAGGTCATGTGATGCTCCTTGTTTGTCTCATTGATGGAATTGTTGATGCCCGGTCAAGGTGCTGGCCGGGCAACCTGATCATGCGCCGGTGAATGCGGATCGGCATGCGCGGATTGACGCAAGAGGCCTCATGATTTTCATGAAAGACGTGTTCCGGACCGGTGCCTGGAAAATGCTCGTGGAGCTGACCTTGCGCGCGCTCCAGATGTCTCGGTGCAATGCCCTGCGGTTATTGCACCACGCGTACTGCACAACTTTCTAGAGCTTCGTGACTGCTGCATCACTGCGTCCCACGACACCACCAGTTATATTCCAATGAAAACCATCGCATTACCATCAGGCCGATCAGCGCTGCACGCAACAATTACCAGGGCCGAACCGTGCGGCCGGTAGAATGCGCCATGACCGCACCTTCCCGTTCCCTGCGACCGCCCTCCGCACTCAGCCTGCGCCACAAAATCAACCTGATTTTCGGGGTGATCAGCATGCTCGTGCTCGGCTTGCTGGTGATGGTGCAAATTCAGTCGGCACGCACCAGCGTGCGCGAGGAAATCGAAGCCTCCAACCGCATCGCAGCGCAACTGCTAGGGCGCATCACCTGGCTTTCGGCGATGGGCGGGCTGGAACAACTCGGCGGATTTTTGCAGGAAACCGGCCGGGTTCGCGCCAATGAAATCCGCTTGCAGGATCAGTCCGGGCGGCTGATCTATGCATCGCCGCCATCGACTTACAAAGTTGGCCGCGATGCGCCGGACTGGTACGAAGCACTCGTCACGCCACATCTGCCGGCAACCACCATCGTGCTGGCCGGCGGCAAACTCATCGTCACCCCCAACCCGACCCGCTCGGTGCTCGATGCCTGGGATGATCTCAAGCGCATCGTGCTGGTCGAAGCCTTGCTGCTGCTGGTGGCCGACCTGCTGGTCTTCGTCATTGTCGGACGCTGGCTGGCACCGCTGGACCGCATCCAGAATGGATTGCGGGCCATCGAACGCGGCGAGCATGCGGTGCGTCTGCCGCCGCTGGCCGGTCGCGAAGCCGGTGAACTGGGCCGCACCTTCAACCGTATGGCGCAGGCGGTCGAGGAAAATATCCAGGTACGACAAAGCAGCGCCGACGTCCAGGCACGACTGGCAGCGCAACGTGAATTCACGACACTGCTGCATCAGCGCATCGAAGAAGAGCGCGCCGCGCTGGCGCGCGAATTGCACGACGAACTGGGCCAGTCGCTGACCGCCATCCGCAGCATCGCCAAGTCGCTCATGCAGCAACCGGCAATCCGCGATGGCACCAGCCAGCGCAGCGTGCAGATGCTGTTCAACACGGCCGGCTCGACCGCCGATGCGTTGCACAGGATGATCCCGCGGCTGCGACCGATACAGCTTGACGGTATGGGACTGACTGATGCGCTGCGTGACCTGATCACCGAACTGCAACTTGCTCACCCAGCGCTCACCATCACGTTTCGGTCTGACGATGACTTGCCATCCCTGTCCGATGCGATCGAAATCGGGCTGTACCGGATCGTCCAGGAAGCACTCACCAACGTGATCCGTCATGCCGGTGCCAGCCATGCGCTGGTCTGGTTGCGTCGGCATGGCGATGACCTGAGCCTGTCCATCGGCGACGATGGCAAAGGGGGTTCCAAGACGCTGATCCGC
>CANFED010000247.1 GCA_947445995.1 Oxalobacteraceae bacterium
TGAAGTGATCAAACGCGACAATGGGACGAGCATCGTGCGGTCGTGTCGGGGTGCTTCAGCTGTCTCGAGGACCGCAACCGGCAGCATCGTGCTGGCCAATTTGATGTCACCGTTTTCCATCAACGCATCAACGACCGCGACGGCATCGCCTCGGGACTTAGGTGTCGAGGCAACTTTTTTACGTTTTGTTTGGAGGTTCGTTTGCATCATCATTTCCTTTAAATGTGAACAGCAAGGTCATTCGGGCCAGAGGCAGAAGCCTCTGGCCGGTCGTCAATTAATCAATGGCCCTGAAAATGGCGCTGGCCTCCGGGTGTTCCGATGCGTAATCGCGCAGCAAATGAAACAACTCGCTCAGGCGTTCATTTTCGATAGCAAATGACAGACGGCTGAACGTGAACAAGCACGCAATGATTCCTGCAGCATTGGCGCTTACCTCGCCTTCATAACCGTTACCGTCGCAAAAAACATGGAATGATTTGTTCGTTTCAGGGGCCATAAAAAAACCACCATTCGACAATTCATGAAACGTCCAGAAGCCGCCGTGGTAATTACTACTCAGACTTTTGAGCATGGAAAACACGGTGTTTTCCACCATCACGCATCGCGCGCCAAAAAAGCGCGGCAAGCAGTCAGGTCGCGCCGAATCAGCCACGACCGTCGCGATCAGCGGGGCGGGTTTTTCAGATGTGGGTTGATGCACTGTTGAGGTTGTTGTCATGGTTTTCTCCTTGTCGATGAATTGGTCAATACGGATGTTGATGTTGCTGCTACGCATTACTGGTCTTTGGTGGGCCTCGGGGGGTTGCGGGGGGAAAGCCCGCGGTGTGGGTGGTGATGGGGTTGTGGGTTGTTGTCGCGCGCATGATGTCGTCCTTTTCCTGTTGTCCTGTGGAACCTGTTCTTCGGAGCCGCCTCGACGCAGGGGTTAGCCAGTGGCGGGTGCCAGTCAAGGGGGCAACCGGAGGCCGCATGCGGAGCGCAGCCACAGGCGAGCACCGAACGGGTGAGGATTGCAGCGCAGCGACCCTTGACTGGTGCCAGGCACTGGCTTTGCGTCGAAGAGAGGCGGATCTGAAGGACAGGTGGAACGCGCCAGGACAAGGGGTCTGAGGTGCAGTGGAACGTAAAACACGGTTAAGCCATTTGGCCAGCCTCATAACGGCTGGTAGCGAGGTGCGTGACGACCATCATGTCCGGCAGATCGCATGGATTGGGGTCGTCTCAGAAAGTGGAATTTAAAATGCGCAAAGCTGGAACCGCCGAAAATTCCACCATTAACCTATTCGACAAATTAACTGATTAGGTTATAATAAGCGTATGGAAAAAGGCAACCCACACTGCAAGCTGCCAGTCGTAAAAGCCTTGATAGAGGCCGGTCAGGTTAGAGCCACAGCCAGCGCGTTCAACGGAGCGCGTGAGCTTGGCATCAACGACTTGGCAGGGATGTGCGCTGTTGTCTTGTCGTTAACATCCGCCGACTTCTATAAAAGCATGACGACCCATGCCGATCACCGTGTCTGGCAGGACGTCTACCGCACCAAGACTACAAACGGCGATGAGGTGTACCTAAAACTGACCGTCATTGATGAGGTGTTGATCGTTTCCTTCAAGGAGCTATGACCATGAAATGCCCATGCTGCGGCGCGGCAGAACTGATCCACGACACGCGCGACATGCCCTACACCTACAAGGGCGAAAACACCACCATCCCGGCTGTGACGGGCGACTTTTGCCCTGCTTGCGGTGAGGTCATCTTGAACCGTGAGCATGGCGACCGTTACAGCGAAATGGTCGGTCTATTTCAACGGCAGGTGAATGCCGCTTATGTCGATCCCGACTACATCGCCAAGGTTCGGAGGAAGCTCGACCTAGACCAGCGGCAAGCCGCTGAGATCTTCGGCGGCGGCGTCAATGCCTTCTCGCGCTATGAGAACGGCAAAACCAAGCCGTCGCTGGCACTGGTCAAACTGTTCAAGTTGCTGGATCGTCATCCCGATCTGTTGAGCGAGGTTAGAACCGCCTGATCTTCTCGAAAATTCTGAGACGGCCCAGGATTGGCCAATTTGAATAGCTCAATAGACGGTAGCCAAATTACATTGCGATTGTAATTATTGGCTACCTGCTTTACAGTCGGCCAAGTGACGTATACCCATTTTGGCTAGCCTCCATGAAAGTTGCCCGCATCTACCTTCGTGTCAGCACGGACGAACAGGATATTACCCGCCAGGCCGACATTGAACACAATGCGCGGGCGGCGGGATATTACATCGCCGGCGTTTACCGTGAAAAGGCATCCGGCGCTCGCGCTGATCGCCCAGAGCTATTACGCATGATCGCTGACCTGCAACCGGGGGAAGTGGTCGTGGCCGAGAAAATCGACCGTATCAGCCGTTTGCCCTTGGCCGAGGCTGAGCAATTGGTTCGCTCAATTCGCGCCACAGGTGCGAAGCTTGCCGTGCCTGGCCTCGTGGATATGTCTGATTTGGCTGCCGGAGCCGACGGCGTAGCCAGGATCGTGCTGGAGTCAGTGCAGGAATTGCTACTCAAGCTTGCCCTCCAAATGGCGCGTGACGACTACGAGACGCGGCGGGAGCGGCAGCGTCAGGGTGTGCAGCTCGCCAAGGCCTCAGGCAAGTACGCCGGGCGCAAGGCCGATACCACTTCGCACCTGCGTATCGTCGCGCTACGCACCGCCGGTCATACGATCCAGAAGACCGCCGATCTGTCCGGCTGCAGTCAAAGCCAAGTCAAGCGGATTTGGGCCATGCACCAAGCCAAATCGTAACGCTCTGATTGTCGCCATACAGGAAAAAATGCCAGTAAGCTTTCTTTCTAACGCGCAGCGCGAGAACTATGGCCGCTACGCCGGTTCCCCGTCACCTCATGACCTCGCCCGGTACTTTCACCTGGATGACACCGACCGTGCGCTGATCGCGCAGAAGCGCGGGGCGCACAATCGGCTTGGCTTCGCCGTCCAGCTGGGCACAGTGCGCTACCTGGGCGCGTTCCTGGAAGATCCGCTGTCCGTGCCGCAACCCGTGCTGCAAATACTGGCCAAGCAACTGAGCATCGAGATGGCGGACAAATCGAGCACATACAGCACCGGCCGACAGCGCTGGCAGCATGCGATAGAAATTCGCGCGCGCTATGGCTACGTCGAGATCACAGAACCCCTGATCGGCTTCCGTTTGACCCGATGGCTGTACGCTCTTTGCTGGACCGGCACCGACCGGCCAAGCGTGTTGTTTGAACGGGCGACGACATGGCTTGTGACGCACAAGGTGCTGTTGCCGGGATTCACAACCCTCGAACGCTATGTTGCGCGCTTGCGCAGTCGAGTCGAGGAGCGGTTGTGGCGTTCGCTTGGCAGCGGGATCAGCTTGGATCAGAAGACAAAGTTGGAAGGCCTGCTGGTCTCCTCTGGTGGCAGTCGAAATTCCCAATTGGATCGCCTTCGCACCGGGCCTGTAGTGGCCAGCAGCCGGTCAATGAGCTTGGCGCTGATGCGCATCCAAACGGTGCGCGAACTTGGCATACGGCTGCCGGCAGCCACGCGCATTCCCGCCACGCGGATCGCGGCCTTGGCCCGGTTCGCTGGTGCCGCGAAGGCCAAAGCGATTCTGCGTCTGCCAGAGCTACGACGTCTCGCGACGCTGGTCGCGTTTGTACACTGTCTCGAAGCATCGGCACAGGACGACGCTTTGGAAGTGCTGGAAGTAATCCTGCGGGAACTATTTGGCGATGCCGTGAAAGCGGACAAGAAAGCGCGCTTGCGCTCGCTCAAGGATCTGGATGCGGCGGCGGCCACCCTCGCCAGCGCCTGCCAAATCCTGCTCGACACCAGCGTGCCGGACAAGAAGTTGCGCATCCAGTTGTTCGCCCAAATTTCACCCGACGCGATCGCGCAAGCGCTCGCCAGCGTCAATGCACTGATTCGACCGGCCGACAACGTGTATTACCAGGAGCTCGACGCCAAATACAAGACGGTGCGCCGCTTTTTACCGGCGCTGGCCGAGCACATTCACTTTGGCGCGAATGCCGCCGGCGAGCCGTTCGTCGCCGCTTTCGCCTGGCTTCGCGCCAACATGACAGTGAAGAAGCCCGGCAACGACGCGCCGCGCGCGGTCATCACCAAGCCATGGCAGCGCCATGTGGTGGGTGAGGATGGTACCGTTGATTTTCACGCCTATACTTTTTGCGTGTTGTCGGAACTGTACACCGCGCTGCGCAGACGTGACGTGTTTGTGGCACCGAGCTGGCGTTACGCCGATCCGCGCTCGGGTCTTCTCGACAGCGCGGAATGGGAATCCACGCGCCCGATCATTTGTCGTACGCTGGGTCTGTCAGCGGCCCCGAAACCAACCTTGATCGCGCTGGCAGCTGAACTGGACAGCACGTATCGCGCCGTCGCGGCCAGATTGCCAGACAACCAGGCAGTGCGATTCGACAAGGTGGGCGACAAACAAGAGCTGGTGCTCAGCCCATTGGAAAAAATGGACGAACCGGCATCGCTGATCGCGTTGCGCGCCAAGGTCAACGGCATGTTACCGCGCGTCGACTTGCCAGAACTGATCCTTGAAATTGCCGCCCGTACCAGTTTTACGGACGCCTTCACCCATATATCGGAGCGCACCGCACGCGCAGCCGACCTGCATGTCAGCATTTGTGCCGTGTTGATGGCCGAGGCCTGCAACACTGGCGTCGAGCCGCTGATTCGCGGCGACGTGCCGGCGCTCAAGCGAGACAGGTTGTCCTGGGTGGACCAGAACTACCTGCGCGAAGACACCATCACCGCAGCCAATGCCATGCTGGTAGCGGCGCAAGGCCGTTCGGGGCTGGCCAGCGTGTGGGGCGGTGGCGAGGTGGCGTCGGCCGACGGCATGCGGTTCGTGGTGCCGGTGCGGTCGGTACATTCCGGGCCGAATCCGAAATACTTTGGTGTCGGGCGTGGCGTCACTTGGTACAACCTGATATCGAACCAGTTTTCCGGCCTAAACGATATCACTGTGCCGGGCACGCTGCGCGATAGCCTGATCTTGCTCGCGGTCGTTCTGGAGCAGCAGACCGACCTTCAGCCGACCCAAATCATGACGGACACCGGCGCTTACAGCGACGTGGTTTTTGGACTGTTCCGCCTCCTTGGCTACCGTTTTAGTCCGCGCCTGGCCGATGTCGGCGGCACGCGCTTCTGGCGGATCGATTCGAAGGCCGACTACGGGCTGCTCAACGATATATCTGCTCACAACATCAGCCTACAGAAAATTGAACCACACTGGGACGACATGCTGCGCCTGGCCGGCTCGCTCAAGCTCGGCCGGGTGTCGGCCGCCGGAATTATGCGCACACTCCAGGTCGGCGAGCGCCCAACCAGACTGGCCCAAGCCATTGCCGAGTTCGGACGCATCGATAAAACCCTGCACACGCTCACCTACATCGACGACGAAGCCAAGCGCCGGGGCACGTTGACACAGCTCAACCGTGGCGAGGGCCGGCACAGCGTGGCCCGGGTCGTCTTCCACGGCAAGCGCGGCGAGCTGCGGCAGCAATATCGTGAAGGGCAGGAAGACCAGCTCGGTGCACTTGGTCTCGTGCTAAACATAATCGTGCTGTGGAACACCAGCTACATGGAGGCTGCATTGAATCAATTGCGGGCGGACGGCTTCGAGGTGAAGGATAAAGATGTGGCGCGGCTGTCACCACTGCTGCATGAGCACATCAACATGCTGGGGCGCTATTCGTTTTTGGTACCGGACGCTGTGGCCAAGGGCGAGTTGCGCCCATTGCGCAACCCCGCGAGCGACGAATAGTTTGGCGGGTCGGGCTTAACAGTGGGCGGAGTCAAGAACCAAGTGCAACACGTTAATGGATCGTAGCCGATTCGGCCTGTTTCATATTGTCGATGATCTCGCCATAGACTTCGAGCGGGCTTCGATAGTCGAGCACTTTGCGAGGTCGGGTATTCATCTGGTAAGCAATGGCATCGAGATCGCCTTGCGTCAA
>CANFED010000248.1 GCA_947445995.1 Oxalobacteraceae bacterium
ATTCGGTATAGATCAGCTTGCCCAGTTCCTTGGTGTTGCCGATCGTATTGGCTGCCGCCGGCACTTGCGCATCCGGCGCCCAGAATGCCTGCAACAGCACGGCCGACATTTCAAGCACGATCAGCACGCCGATGAAGGCAGCGAACGGCAGATATCCCCAGAAGCCCTCGCGCATCTTGTCGATATTAATATCGAGCATCATCACCACGAACAGGAACAGCACCATCACCGCACCGACATACACCAGCACCAGCACGATGGCGAGGAATTCGGCTTGTAGCAGCAACCAGATTGCGGCTGCCGAAAAAAACGCCAGCACCAGGAACAGTGCGGAGTGGACCGGATTGCGGTCCGTAATGACTTTCAGCGCTGCCATCACGAGGATGGCCGAGAACGCGTAAAACAGGGCAGTTTTAAATTCCATGATGGACCAGAAGAGTCGGCATGCAGACAGCCAGGTTAGTGTGGAGCACTGAAGCGTTCATCAGCGATAAGGCGCATCGGCAGCGCGGGCGGCGGCGATGTCATTTTCGTAGCGGTCACCGACGGCGAGCAGCATTTCCTTGGTGTAGTACAGGTCGCCGCGTTTTTCACCGTGGTATTCGAGGATGCTGGTTTCGACGATCGAATCCACCGGGCAGGATTCTTCGCAAAAACCGCAGAAAATGCATTTGGTCAGGTCGATGTCATAGCGCGTGGTGCGGCGTGAACCGTCATCGCGCTGTTCGGATTCGATCGTGATTGCCATCGCCGGACAGACTGCTTCGCACAACTTGCAGGCGATGCAGCGCTCTTCGCCATTCGGGTAGCGACGCAATGCATGCAGTCCCCGGAAACGCGGCGACTGCGGCGTTTTTTCTTCCGGGAATTGCACCGTGATCTTGCGGGCAAACATGTAGCGGCCGGTCAGGGCCATGCCCTTGAACAGCTCGCGCAGCATCAGACTGCTGAAAAAATCCTTGATGGCTTCCATCGTATGTGCGCCCTTTTCTTTACTTCCAAATATTCCATGAGGTCTGCATCCAGGCAGCCACGATCACCAGATAACCGAGTGTCAGCGGGATGAAAATCTTCCAGCCGAGACGCATGATCTGGTCATACCGGTAGCGCGGAAACGAGGCCCGCACCCAGATGAAGATCGAGACAATCAGGAAGGTCTTGATGCCGAGCCAGATCCAGCCTGGCAGATAAGACAGCAAGCCCAGTACCGGCACCTGCGCACCAATTGGTGAATTCCAGCCGCCCAGAAACATCAGCGCGGCAAGAATCGAGATCAGGATCATGTTGGCGTATTCGGCCAGGAAGAACATCGCGAACGACATGCCCGAATATTCGACCATGTGGCCGGCGACGATTTCCGATTCGCCCTCGACAACGTCGAACGGATGACGGCTGGTCTCGGCGATACCGGCAATGATGAAGACACCAAACATTGGCAGCAGCGGCAACCAGTTCCAGGACAAGAAATTCAAGCCCAGGCTGGCCATGCGACCTTCGGTCTGGGCCATGACGATATCGGTGAAATTCAGGCTGCCCGTGACCATCAGCACGATCACCAGCACAAAGCCCATCGAGATTTCATACGAAATCATTTGCGCCGAAGCGCGCATCGCACCAAGAAACGCGTATTTGGAATTGGATGCCCATCCGGCGATGATCACGCCATACACTTCGAGCGACATGATGGCCATCGCAAACAGCAGTCCGGCATTGAGGTTGGCCAGTGCGACTTCCGGTCCGAACGGGATCACGACCCACGCGGCCAGTGCCGGCATGATGGTCATGATCGGAGCGATCACGAACAAGGCCTTGTTGGACTTGGCCGGGATAATGATTTCCTTGAGCAGCAACTTGAGCGCATCGGCGATTGGTTGCAGCAGACCGGCAGGACCGACCCGGTTCGGGCCGATCCGCACATGCATCCAGCCGATCATCTTGCGTTCCCACAAAGTCAGGTAGGCGACGCATCCCATGATGGGCAGCACCAGCGCAATGATCTTGACCAGATTCCATACCAGCGGCCAGAAGTAGCCGAACCAGCTATTGCCGGTCGCGTGTATGTTCAGAAGCAACTGATCCATCAGACTTTCTCCACACTGATCGGGCCGAACATGGCGCCCAGCATTGCCGTTGCCTTGTGCGCGGCAACAATGCGCACCGCATTATCGGGCAAGCCGGCCTCGATGACTACCTCAAGGACAGTATTCCCGCTGCCTTGGGTGACGCGAACCGCTGCGCCATCGACCACGCCGAGTTGCTGCGCCAGCGCTGTGGACAATCTTGCCGTTGGCGCGCGTGCATCGCTGGTCTCCTGCAAGGCAGGAGCGCGGCGTGCGATCGCATCGGTGAAATAGATCGGTACGTCGGCAATGCGTTCAAGGCCGCCACTGGACGCCGTCAGCGGCGCGTGGGGTGCGAACGTGGTCTTGTTGTTCAGACGGCTTGTCAGGTCAAGACCTGCGACGCCTGTCGAACCCAACACTTCGTTGCGAATGGCTTCGGAGGTGTCGTAGTCGAAACCAGGCAAGCCCAGCAAATTACCAAGTACGCGCAAGACTTTCCAGCCCGGACGCGTGTCGCCGAGCGGCTTGACGGTGCCATTGAAACTTTGTGCACGGCCTTCGCAACTGACGAAGGTGCCAGCGGTTTCGGTGAACGGTGCAATTGGCAGCAGCACATCTGCGTAATCAGTACCATGCTTGAACGGCGACAGGACCACGACCATTTCGGCCTGATCCAGTGCTGCGCGAGCGACTTGCGGATTGGCGCTATCGAGTTGCGGTTCGGCGTTGAACAGCAAATACGCTTTGCGCGGTGTGGCAAAGGCGCTTGACGCGTTCGCGCCCGAACCGGGAAGCGCATTGGCGAGATAGCCACCGACCGTGTTCGCCGCTTCGGTCAGGAAACCTAGCTTGGTACCCGTCGCGTCGGCGATCCACTGTGCAGCGGCATGCAACTGTGCTGCTTGCGGATGCTGTGCAGCCGCGTTGCCGAGCATGACCGCACCCGGTTCGGCCGACATCAGACTGTCGGCAATGGCCTTGGCTTCGGTCGAAGCAGTGATTCCTTCGAAACCGGATGGCACCGACAACGATTTGGCTTGCGCCACCGCGACGATGACTTCGCCCAGCACACCCAGCCAGGCTGACGGTGCTGCGATGATCTTGTTGGCTACCGGCATCAGCAGATCGTCGTCGGTGGCATGCAGCAAGCTGATCTTCGCACCGCTCTTGACCGACTGGCGCAAGCGCGCCGTGAGCAGCGGATGGTCCTTGCGCAGGAACGAGCCAATCACGAAGACGCGATCGAGCAGACCGAAGTCGGCAACCGACATCCCGAGCCACGGTGTCACGGCACCATCAAGCGCGAAGTTCGATTGACGCAGACGGAAATCGATATTGTCGGAACCGATGCCGCGCACTACTTTTTGCAACAGCGCCAGTTCTTCAAGCGTCGAATTCGGTGTCGCCAGTGCGGCAATCGCATCGGCACCATGCTCATGTTTGATATTGCGCAGACCATGCGCGACGTATTCAAGCGCGGTCTGCCAGCTGACTTCCTGCCACTTGCCATCCTGCTTGAGCATCGGCGCGGTCAGGCGTTCATCGCTGTTGAGACCTTCGTAGGCGAAGCGGTCCTTGTCGGACAACCAGCATTCATTAATCGCCTCATTTTCGAGCGGCAGCACGCGCATCACGCGGTTGCTCTTGACTTGCACGACGAGATTGGTACCGAGGCCATCATGCGCGCTGACCGATTTGCGTCGCGACAATTCCCAGGTGCGGGCGCTGTAGCGAAACGGCTTCGACGTCAAGGCACCAACCGGACACAGGTCGATCATGTTGCCTGACAGCTCGGAGTCGACCGTCTTGCCGACGAACGAGGTGATCTCGGCGTGTTCGCCGCGACCGAGCATGCCGAATTCCATCACGCCGGCGATTTCCTGGCCGAAGCGTACGCAGCGTGTGCAATGAATGCAGCGTGTCATCTCTTTCATCGAGATCAGCGGACCGGCATCTTTTTGCACGACGATGCGTTTTTCTTCTTCGTAACGTGACGATGATTTGCCGTAGCCGACCGCCAGATCCTGCAACTGGCATTCGCCGCCCTGATCGCAGATCGGGCAATCGAGCGGGTGGTTGATCAGCAAGAATTCCATCACGCCCTTCTGGGCCTGCACGGCTTTCTCGCTGTTCGAACGCACGATCATGCCCGCAGAAACAGGCGTGGCGCAGGCCGGCAGCGGCTTCGGTGCTTTCTCGACTTCCACGAGACACATGCGGCAGTTGGCCGCAATCGTCAATTTCTTGTGATAGCAAAAGTGCGGAATGTACGTGCCAAGTTTGTTGGCCGCGTCCATCACCATGCTGCCTGCGGGTACTTCAACCTTCTTGCCGTCTATTTCGATTTCAACCATGGCCATCTTTTTTTGCCCAAGTGGTGGCGGCTGCGCTGGGCAAACCGCACGGTGCAAATTGATCGAGTCAGCCGACCCGGACCAGCTTAAATATAAGCTGGCACCAGGCAGTGCTTGTGCTCGATGTGGTATTCGAATTCTTCGCGGAAGTTCTTGATCATCGCCCGCACTGGCATCGCTGCCGCATCACCGAGCGCACAGATCGTGCGGCCCTGAATGTTGTCGGCAATTGAATTGAGCATGTCGAGATCATCCGCCCTGCCCTGACCGTGTTCGATCCGATGGACCATGCGATACAGCCAGCCAGTGCCTTCGCGGCACGGCGTACATTGACCGCAGGATTCTTCGTAATAGAAGTACGACAGTCGCAGCAGCGACTTGACCATGCAGCGCGTTTCATCCATCACGATGACCGCGCCGGAACCCAGCATCGAACCGGCCTTGGCGATCGAGTCGTAATCCATGTCAGTGGCCATCATCACGTCACCGGTCAGGACCGGCATCGATGATCCACCGGGAATCACGGCCTTGATCTTCTTGCCATCGCGCATGCCACCGGCCAGTTCCAGCAAGGTCGCAAACGGCGTACCGAGCGGCACTTCGTAATTGCCCGGCTTGGCGACATCGCCCGACATCGAGAAAATCTTGGTGCCGCCGTTGTTCGGCTTGCCGAGACCGGCATACGCTTCGCCGCCCATCGCAAAGACAAACGGCACTGCCGCAAAGGTCTCGGTATTGTTGATCGTGGTCGGCTTGCCGTACAAACCGAAGCTGGCAGGGAAAGGCGGCTTGAAGCGCGGCTGGCCTTTCTTGCCTTCCATCGATTCCAGCAAGGCTGTTTCTTCGCCGCAGATGTAAGCACCGTAGCCATGAAACGCGTGCAACTGGAACGTGAAATCGCTACCGGCAATCCGGTCACCAAGCATGCCGGCGGCACGGGCTTCTTCGATGGCTTCTTCGAAGCGTTCGTAGTCTGCCCAGATTTCACCGTGGATGTAGTTGTAGCCGACCGTGATGCCCATCGCATACGCACCGATGGCCATGCCTTCGATCAGCGCATGCGGGTTGTAGCGCATGATGTCGCGATCCTTGAAGGTGCCCGGCTCGCCTTCATCCGAATTGCAGACGAGGTACTTTTGACCGGGGAACTGGCGCGGCATGAAACTCCATTTCAGGCCAGTCGGAAAACCGGCACCGCCGCGACCGCGCAACGACGACGCCTTCAGCTCGGCGATGACTTGCTCGGGCGTGATCTTGTCGTTGAGGATGCGCTTGAGCTGGGCGTAACCGCCGCGCGCCACGTAGTCTTCAAGGTGCCAGTTCTTGCCATCGAGACCCGCGAGGATCAGTGGCTTGATGTGTCTGGTGTGCAGGCTCGTCATTTTTTCAACTCCTCTACCAGGTCATCGATCTTGTCGTTGGACATCCAGCTGCACATGCGCTTGTTGTTGACCAGCATGACCGGTGCATCACCGCATGCGCCCATGCACTCGCCTTCCTGCAGCGTGAACTGGCCATCGGCCGACGTTTCGCGGTAGTCGATACCCAGTTTTTGCTTCAGGTATTGCGCTGCTTTTTCGCC
>CANFED010000249.1 GCA_947445995.1 Oxalobacteraceae bacterium
AACGTGGTCTTGCTGACGCGCTCGCCGGCGGCGTTGTAGGCATAGCGGGCAACCGGTCCGGCGGTCGTGTCGATATCGCGCAAGCGTCCGGTGACGTCATAGCGCAGCTTCTGCAAGCCGATAGTCAGCGGATTGCCGGCGGCGTCGTAGTCGTAACGGGTATCCCGATCACCATGGCGAATCAACGCGAGGCGGTTACTCGCGGGCTGGTAGACGAGCGTCTGCCGGTCCGCTCCGGTGAGGCGGTTGCCGACCGCGTCGTAGGTCCAGCTCGCTTTTTCGAGTGCGGTATCGACCTGATCCAGCCGATCAAGAGCGTCGTAACCGTAGCGTTCCTCATCCTGTGTGGCCCTGCCGGGTGTGGTGCGCGTGATGCCGGTGATCCGGCCGACGCGGTCGTAGCGCACCTGCTGCGCATACAGCGGATACGGGCCAGCCACCGTCACGCCGGTGCGCTGGCCGGTTGCCGGGGCAGCCTGGTAGCGCGTCGCCACGCCGTTGCCATGCGTAAAACCAGTCAGCCCGGTGAACGGGTTGAGGCCGATATCGGTGGCCAGCGCGCGGGTCCGACGGCCGTCGGCGCTGACGAGGTCGAGGCGCTGCGGGCGGCTGTTGCGGTCGAACGTCAGCGCCAGCGTTTCGCCCGAGGGCAGCGTCGCGCGGTCGAGGCGGTTGAGATTGTCGTAGTGATAGCCGGTACGAAACCGCAGCGGTGCATCGCCCGCGCGCGTGAGCCAGTCGGTGCGTACGGTGACGCGGCCATTGTCGTCATGCTGGAACCGGGTGCTTTGCTGCGGATGGGCGATCTCGATCAGGCGGTCGCCGTGGTAGCGATATTCGGTGCGCACGATACCAGCCGGACCGCTGCCGGTTTGCAGGACGAGTCGCCCGGCGGCATCGTACTTATAGCGGGTCTGGTTGCCATTGGCGTCAGTGCGCAGGATTAGCTGGTCGGCGGCGTCGTAGCGGGCGCTGCGGATGCCGCTGTCGGGACTGTCGACGCGCACCGTGCGACCAAAATCATCGATGACGCGGTGCGTGGTCGCACCATTCGCATCGGTGAGCCGGTCGACCAGCGATGTGCCGGGCAAATAGCCTGGCCGGGTCACCGCCGTTGCTGGTCCTTCGGCGTTCTGCAGCACTGCCGCGATGCGGCCGACTGCATCGATCTGATACGCAGTCTGGCGGCCGAGTGCATCGGTGTGACTGGCCAGTTGGCCGGTGACGGTGTCATAGGCGAATTGCGTGACCGCCTGTGCGGGATCGGTCAGTTGCACCAGACGATGCTGGTCGTCGTAACGGTAGCTGCTGACGATGTCGGTGTCGGCACCAAGCAAGCGTGTTTGCAGCAACTGGCTTTCGGTGTCGCTGACGTCGCTGGCGGTGTTGCCGTCCTGATCACGCAGTCCGTTCCGGCGACCGGCACCATCATGCAAGGCCTCGATCCACGAGCCATCGGGATGGGTCAGTCGTTGCGGCAGACCGGCGGCGTTGTAGGTGATCTGCGTGACAAGCTCGACCGGTGACACGGCCGCGTCGAACCAGCGCTGCGGCGCGGGATGCAGCAACTGCGTCAGTCGGGTCAACTGGCCACGGGCATTGCGGGCAAGACCGGTAACGACCGGCCGATGGACGCCATCGCTGACGGTGACCTGATCCGGGTGGCCGGTGGCGGCGTTGCGCAAGCTGGTGCGACGATTGCCCGGCGCAATCGTCTCGACCAGAAAATCTCCGCGCGCGTCATAGCGCAGCTGCGTGATGTCCGAATCGGCGGGAGTCCCGGCAGGGCCATTTGGCAGCGGCCCGTCGATGGTCGTCGGCAGGCTGCGGCCATTGATGGTGGTGTAACGGTAACTGGTCGTGCGACTGATCGCCGTCGCAGGCGTCCCCGGTTCCCAGCCATTTTCAGTCACGGCGAGCGGCTGGCCCGCCGCGTTGTAGCGGATCTGCGTGACGACTTCCTTCCCCGGCACCACGCTCGGGCGCGCGACCAGCGTCGGGCCGTAGCCGGTATCGCTGTGGTACTGGAACCGCGCTTGCCGCTGCGCCGGTTGCGGCTGGCCATTCACGTAGACGATCCGGTCGATCGCCAGCGTGCGGCCGACATGGTCGAGCGTCAGGCGCACGCCGGACAACGGCAGGCCGGCGACGTTAAGCCGCGTCGTCTCGGTCAGCTGGCCAAGCGCATTGTAGGCATAACGGATGTTGCCTTCGCTGCACAACCGGCAGCCCGGACCGCGCACTTCCAGCACCTGATGCCGGTCACCGACGACTGCGTGGCGGTAGGTGGTGACCTGGCCGAGGCTATTGGTCAAGTCTGTCTCGGTGCTGCTGCGGTAATCGAGCGTGACCTTGTCGACGTCGCCGGCATGGGTGCTCAAGATGGCCTTGCCGTCGGCGTTGTAGGCGAACGTCGAGAACCGTTCGCGGCCGATGCTGATGCCGGTCAGCAGGGTCGGATGCTGCGGATCTTCGTAGTGATAGGCGCGTTGCTGGTCGGGACCGGTGACGCCGGTGAGGTTGGCCAGCGTGAAGGACGGATCGACGGTGGCTCCCGCCGGCAGCGCGCTGCCGTAGGCATAGGCGAAGGTGCCGACCGGGCTGGCGATGGTCTGTACTCCCCGGAATTGACGCCCGTCCTTGCGTAGCGTTTGCCGGTCCGGATAACCGAACCGCAATTGCCGCCCTTGCGGGTCGGTTACCGTTTGCAGCATGCCGTCATCGTCGTGGGTCATGCTGACGAACTGCCCACCGGGAACCCGGATCATCTCCAGCCGGCCACGCGCCGTGAAGGTGAATTGGCGGCCATCGACTTGCGTCCACAGATAGTCGCTACCGTGCGCGCCGCGCCGGATCACGACGCTGCCATGAGCCGGATTGCCGGTGCTGCAGCGACTCGGGTCGAGCGGATCGCGGCTGAACGTCAGGTGGGTGCCGTCAGCCAGGACGATCTGCAATGTCTTGCCGGCGACGTACAGCTCGGTTTCATACGACAGTTTCCAGCCGCGACCGAGGATACCGTTGGGGATGCGCGGGCCGCTGAAATCGCTGTTGTAGTAGCGGACCAGTTCGAGACCGAGCACGCCGGGCAAGGCCGGCATGTCGACTTCGCGCTGGAACTTGTTGCCGGTGGTGAGGTTGATCGGATTGCCGGCGCAGCCTGTGCCGGGGTCGCCGGTGGTACCCGCGACATTGGAGCATTGGGGGCTGGCGGGAGCGGCATGAACCGCACCGGAGAACACGATACACAGCAACACGAGAATGGCATTGATGCACTTCATTGCGGAAACTCCACGACGACGCGGCGGTTCGCTTTCAGGCAGTCTTGCTGCGCGGCCAGCGCCATGCCGGTACAGCGGGTTGGATCAGTGACCGGATTACTGGCACCGAGACCTTCGGACTTGATGGCAACGCCGGCCAGTCCGTGCCCCAGAAAATACCTGCGCACCGCATCGGCACGAGCTTGCGACAGGGCCAGATTGATCCGGTCCGGGCCAATCTGGTCGGTGTAACCGAGCACATTGATCGCGCTCACGCCGGCATCGCGGGCATAGACCACCAGCGCATCGAGGCTGGCCATGCCGGCCGCAGACAAGTTGCTGCTGCCGAATGCAAACAGCACGTCGGCCGGCAAGGTGGTGCGCGCCGCGACCGGACAATCACGCACCGGGCAATGCGCATCGGTGCAATCGCCACCCCCGCTGCTACCGGTGCCGGTTCCCGGCGTGACGCTGGTGCAGCCGCTGGCCGGACAATCCGGTGGCGTGTCGGCGGGCGGCCCTGCCGGATCGACCGGACGGCCGTTGTTGCCGCTACCGGGCAGCGAAACCGGGTCCTGCTCGAACGCATCGGACTGCATCTGCAGCGTCACCTGGCTGACCATCGGGATGCGGCCTGCGGCGATCAGCTGCGTTGCAAAGGTATCGGTGCCCATATCCTGCGCGGTCAGATACGCCGCATAGAGCGAGCGCACCAGCGGGATCGTTGGCGCATAGCCGTGCGTGATCTGCAGCTTGATCAGATTGGCATCCTGGATGCTTTGGCCGGAGGCGCTGCCGATGGCAGCACCCTTGAAGGCCTGGCCGCTATTGGGAATGACGCGCTGGCCGTTCGGATTGGAGCCGGCCAGGCGATCATCGTGCCAGTCGGCGAAGCTCTCGCGAGTGGGGTTTTGCAGCGTGATGCGGACGTTGGCATCGACCTCGCTGTTCGCCTTGGCGAGCGCGGCAGCGAGCTGCCCGGCGCTGGTACCGCCGCCGTAAAGCGGCACCAGCGCCTGCGCATATGCGCGACGGACACGGCTCAGATCGGCGTGCTGCATGCTGCCGGCCCGCGCTGCCATGAAGGCCGCATGGTGCATCTGGTTGCGGGCGAAATACACCATGCCGTATTGCAGGATAGCCAGACCAAGCAAGGTGATCAGCGGCCCGATCACGGTGAACTCGATCATCGACAGGCCCCGCTGGTACTGGCTGGAGGCAGAATAAAGGGAAAATGACATGGCAGGTGACGCACGCAACGCATGGACAGAAAGCTCCATTAGCCATGTCATCCAGTGGCCGCACAATGACTTCCGGTGGCGTTAGTTCTGGCCACCATTCGCGCTGATTGCTTGTGGCCAAAACTGCCGCGAGGTGTTGTGTGGCCGCCCCGCTGCTAGCCGATCAGAAAGTTCGTCGAGCGCGTTCCCGGCACCGCAGCACCACCGGTTTCATCCTTCAAGGCCACGCCCGACAGCCGTCGCCGGAAAGCTTCGGCCAGCAGGTAGTGCAACTTGTCGGCGGCCTCGGCGTAGCGCAGGCCGGCCGGTCGTACATTCGAAATGCAATTGCGGCTGGCATCGGTCAGTCCGGTGCGCGCTTGCCAGGTCAGGTACAAACCCATGCTGTCCGGGGCACTCAGTCCGGGTCGCTCGCCGATCAGTACGACCACCATCTGCGCACCGAGTCGCTCGGCGATCTCGTCGCCGATGGCCACGCGGCCCTGTTCGACGATGCACAGCGGCGCGACCGACCAGTGTTCGGCAGCGACCCGCGCCAGTACCAGCGCGAGCAACGGTGCGGCATTCTGCATGATCGCCTGTGCCGACAAGCCATCGGCGATCACGAACGCGAGGTCATGCTGGCCCGGCTGCAGTAACGCGCGCGAAGCGGCATCGAGCTGGCGGCCCAGGTCCGGCCGCTGCAAATACGTGATGCGGTCGGCTGCCGCGCTGTGCAACAGCAGGCAGGGCTGGCCAATATCCTGCGCCAGCCGGGGCGCGTCCAGTGCCAGATGTACCGCGTCGCGCGCCTGCGCATGGGCGAACTGGAAAGCCAGCTGCGCGTTGGTCGGCAAACTCACGCCAGCGCGACCCAGCGCGATGCGGGCATCGGTGAACTGGCGCAGCGCCTGCCACGGATTGCCAACCACGAGATCGGTGTGATCGCTCATCGCGTCAGCCTGGCCAGCGCCTGACCGAATGCCGCAGGCAGCGTCGCTGACGGCTGGCCGTCGCGGGTGATGTGCATGTGCTCCAGCCAGAGCGCAAATTCGGGCGCCGGCAACAAACCCTGCGTGCGGCGCAAGTACAGCGCATCGTGGAACGAGGTGCTCTGGTAGTTGAGCATGATGTCGTCCGATCCGGGTATCCCCATGACGAAGTTGCAGCCGGCGACGCCGAGCAAGGTCAGCAGCACGTCCATGTCGTTCTGGTCGGCTTCGGCATGGTTGGTATAGCAGACATCGCAGCCCATCGGCAGCCCGAGCAGCTTGGCGCAGAAGTGGTCTTCCAGTCCGGCGCGAATGATCTGCTTGCCGTCATACAGGTATTCGGGACCGATGAAGCCGACCACGCTATTGACCAGCAGCGGCTTGAAATGACGCGCCACTCCGTACGCGCGTGCTTCGCAAGTTTGCTGGTCGATGCCGTGATGCGCGCCGGCCGACAACGCACTGCCCTGCCCGGTTTCGAAATACATCACGTTGTCGCCAACGGTCCCGCGCTGCAGCGA
>CANFED010000250.1 GCA_947445995.1 Oxalobacteraceae bacterium
ACTTCTTAATGGCGATGCCTTGGTAACTTGCCTGCTCGCCCGGTCAGACGCTTTGCCAATGGACCAGTGCTGCCTCTTCAATCCACAAGCCAGGCTGCCACGCCGCTTCAGTTCCGCATCCTATGCCTGCCAATTCTGCATCTTGAAACTCGTCTCAGTAATGTGATGACGGCGGTCGGTATTACTTGCTTGGCATCAGGCTAGTTCGGCAAAAACTAACCCACATCGTATCATTTGTCGCTTCTCTGATTCGAAGTGCACTAACGCCCTTTTGCTGACGAAAGGCGACGCTAGTGGGAGCGCCAAGGCATCAGCGCAGATTACGCGAATGTTACCTGCCGCTGGCGGTACATCCTGTTAAACGGGTACGACATCTTTCAGAGCAGCGGCAAGATGATTGATCTGGATGTGCTCCTGACAGGACCGGAACTGGAGAAACGGATTTTTTGGGGTTCCGGCTTAGCAATGGCATTCGGTTAAGGCGTTGTGGAGGCACCTAAACAGCCACAGCGAGTACATGCCGACTGGTGAGCCGAACCGCAATGATGTATTCGGGATGACGTCGCTATTGTTCTATTTCTGCATGTCGCTCTTGATTTTTCGGGCGGGAGGTAATCGCTTGATCACTCATCAACTGTCAGTTTGGAGGAAATAAAAAATGGGTTCACTGAAGATTTATCTTCTTTGCCGCTTTGGATGCCATTTGACTGGCCAGATTTTGCGCCATTGCACTGGACCGCGATGCGTTCGTTCCATTCAAGGATGGAACCGCGGGATCAAAGTGGGTATGCCGCCAATTGCGCGCGCGTTCAGAGATGAAACCCAAAATACCGCGCAATTCTTCAGCATTCAAACCGTTTAACGCAAAACGATTTGCGCACAGCACGTGATTCGATCCCGTGATGGCAGCAAACACTGCGCTGTCGCTACTGTAAGTGAATAAATTGGCTTCGAGCAATGCTCGATACACCCTGAGTTCCTCACCTTGCGGAATGGCACCATAATCGCAAAAGATCATGATGCGATCTGGTGCTTCGGTTTCGCTATAAGCGAGAGAAAAATCGACGTTATCGATTTCAATCGCATTTCCGTTGATGAGTGCGGCAATCTGCGTTGGATCGACAATGCCGGTTAATGCACAAAAATCGGCAATCAGCGTTTCATAAATTTTTTTCATCACTCATGTTTTACTTTATCGGTGATATTTTTCTTTAAGTAACTGAAAATCTGGACAGCTACTGCTGTGGACGACACCCTGAAAACGATGTTCGCTGGACGTTGTTACACGTGGTTTTTGATTTTCCTGGCTACTTCGTGCTGTAAGTTGTGCGTCACGTGTGTTGCAAGTCGCTCTGCATCGGCTGCGAAGTTTGCCTCTGCTACCTTCTGTTTGGTATAAGCGGTACCAGCAGCAGTAGCATCAATGAACTTTACACCAACGTCTTTCTCTTCGGCTTCGCCTAATACCAGCGGATACTCGGTACATGACTCGGAGATGACTTGTGCACCATGTGCCTCAACCAGATGCTTTGCCGTATCGACGGCACGCTCACGACCGATATCCAGTTGACCACCCTTGATACCTCCGGTCCTGACATCCGCCTGCACATCTAGGCCAAGAAGACTCAATTTTTCCACTTCTGTTTCGCCGATACCGTAAATCGCACCCATGCCCTTGTGCTCTTGCACGATCTGGTCAGGAATGACGAATTTAATACTGACATTTTCCTTCAGGCCAAATTCCTTGGCAAATTTCGGGTCTCCCTGCCGCTCTTTCAATCGATTTTGATACAGTTGCGTCTGTTGCGTACCAGTAGTAGCCATCAAGCCGATGATGATGGACGTTTTTTCCCGAAGGAAAGGATCTTTTCCCAATGCGGCAAAGACGCCATCTGCAATATGGAAGATCTCGCTGCCTGGCGCATTCTCCCTGAGGTAATTCTGAATCGGTTTGAACCAGCCATGCGCGGTGTTGCAAACCATAAAGATGCCGGCGTGTTTACCGACCGCGCCTGCAGAAGCGACCGCTGCCTTGATCGACATTAATATGCCTGGCCATGGATTGTCCGGGTGATTGGCAGTAAGCGCATCATAGATCTGTGCCTCGGTCGCTTTGACCTTCTGGCCAGTTGCATCGATGCTGTCAACATACACATGGTTGAGCAGATACGCAGTGCGATCTTTAATTTGCGACGAGAGCGAAATCAGTATCGTGTCGCTGACGTGCTGGTCGGTAACCTTGGGAATAGCGCCTTGTTCGACCAAGGCTGCAGCGTTGGCCTGATCCAGTGCAAGGTGTTTCATCACAGCATCTGATCCGGCTGCGGTACCCATGCCGCCTAAAAAAGTGGTCAACATGCCGTGCAATGGTTCGTCTTTCACCACCACTGATTTTGGAACGTACGCCGTGATCGAGTTTCGAGGCGAAACGTGAGTCATTACGGAATCTTTCTTGACCAGGAAACTTCTGCCAAGCGAGGTATTTTCCAGCTGTCTTCGATCAAAACCTTGCGAGCTAGCATTCAGCGGCGCAGATTGAAGAGCATTACTGAATTGTGAGCCTTTCGTAGCCCCCATTCGCAACATCGACTTCCCCTTAAAATTTTAAGAAACGTTGAATCATCAATGACTGACTTAACGAATTACACCAACCACTGCGATCCAGATGCCTGCCATTGCCTTGTGATTCAAATCGCACCGCCAGGCCGAGCGGCCAACCGGCTTGTTGCATCAAGCTTCAATTGAGGGAGGAGCCATCTGGTCAAAATTGGGATTCTGAAATAGTTTTGGTTTGTGGCAACGAAGACAACATTAGTTCCATTTATTCTTGCAAGCGAGGTCTGTTTTCTGCCAACGGAAACGGAAACGGAGCAGGATCGGTGCCAAACAGCAGCAGGATAAGTGCGGCCGTTGCTCGTGGTTCGGCCATTGGGTAGGTCAATAATTGGGCTTTGTGAAAATTCGCCTTAAGCTCGCTGCCTTTTTGCTCATTTTTCTTGGCATTGCTTTGGATTTGCACCCTGTCCTTGATGGCAATCGGCAAGGCGAAGATGGAATGACCGATTTCTCTGAGTGCGCGGCCCACCAGTTTGGGTTGGAAACCTACCCGGGGCGTGATGCCGTCATCGGCAGCTTTGCGTGCTGCAATTCGCCTTGTAATCTTGTCATTGACCAAGGCTCCGCTTGCAAATGCGCCCAGCAACCCGATGCCAGCCAAAGCAATAAAGGTTGCAAATTTTGCCGAATCCGGTATCACCTTTTGTTGCTTCCCGTCGACCTCTGGCGCATAAGCTTGCAGCAGGCGGAAGATGGCCGACACGATCAGCGCCGTGTTGGAGCCACCCATGATCATTTGAAACTGTGAGCCAAAACGTTGCCCTATCTGCGGCAACAACTCGGAGGGCAACATGAACCGGGCCCATGCCGTGCGGAACGTCGTTGCCCATTCATGCTCACCGCTGATTGCGTGATAAAGCAGCTTCTGGTTTTCAAGCGACATGTCAGTCCATCGGTCATTTTCCAGGGCTGCTTTATCCTTCCTGATATTAGTCACTTCTTCACGAAGTTGTATCAGCGTTTCATAATTTTCATCCTGCATTGGAGCCGGCGACTGTTTGAAGACCAGGTTTTGGTATCGCAGTTCCTGTTCGCCCGTCAGTGGGACAGTCGAGAGGCAAAGGTTTTCCAGCTCGCGGTATTCATGTGGATCCACCCCGAGAATGTCGGCAATTTTTTGCGCGCGGACCAGCATTTCCATGCTTAACACTTCCGCGAATTGTCCGATTGCGACCGAAGGACCGGTTTTCCACTGGTTGAGAATATCCGACTTATCAATCATATCGATGGTGATGCGTTCAGGGTCGGGTGCCCCGGTCTGTGGATCGATCAGATCGCTTTCATTCTTGAGAAGCTTGGTCGTCTTGATCGTTTCCATCAACGTTTTGTTTTGCTTTTGCCATTGACCTTGCGGCGCGCCCCAGAATTGGTGGGCCGCCATGGCAAGGGCACTTGCGCCGATTGTGATGTAATTCGAATAGTGACTTTTCCCAGTGACCGTCCCCACAATTTGTGCAGCCAGCGTACCAGCTACCTTGATGGTTTTGGCATAGGATGAATAAAGCTGGCCGGCATAGTTCAAGTCGATCACGCCACGCCTGACGGCAAATTGCTCGATCAGCTTGGCGTTTTTTGATAACAACTTTACGATCTCCTCGCCGTCACTTTCCATGCAGCGTTTGCGTACATTCCATACTTCGGTGTCGCGTAAACCATCCGTCAACATCTTCTCAAAGATCTTGACATGAAGGTCCATTTTTTTGTTGAGGTGGTCCATTTGACCACTGACGATTTTCAGCTGTGCAGTGGTCTCGTTATATAAGGGCGCTTTCATTTCCTTGGAACGTGCAGGCTGGCCTTTGGCGCGCATCAACTCTTGCCGCGCCACCATCGGAATGGTGATGACCGAATTAATGATCGGCGACATCAACGAAAAACCGAGTTGCATACCAAAATTGAGCCAAGCGTAATGGCGCGGATCGGCCTTGATTGACTCCAGCGAAGTTGCTGCCAACGTGATGACTGGCAAAATGGCCAATAGATTTGACAGCTGATTACTCATGCCATTCAGGGTCCCCGATCCGGTCCATCCCCCACCGAAGGTATGACCTTCGATTTTCTTCATCTCTGCCGGCGACACGTCCTGGACATCGAGATAAATCTGTCGCAGTGCTTTCCAGTTCTGTGACTCTGGTGGTTGCATCAGTACGTTTTGCTGCGCCTTCACAAACGTCAATAGTTTCTGGTCATCTGGGACCCAATTTTTTGAGCGTGCCACAAATGCTTCGCATCGTTTGGTCAATTGGTCGGCGATGAATTCCGGCGTTTCAGGCACTCGCTTTAACTTGATGCGTGCGGGTGCATGACCAACGCCGGCCGTTCCCGTGTCCGTGATCGGCGGTTGCCCCGTCAGTGCATCGATGTTATCGATGGCATCGCCGCGCAACACGGTCCAGGCAGCTGTCGGTCCGGCGTTGCCATCACGCGTTCCAGCCCGTGGGAGCGGTGTCAAGTCAACCCCGGTAGTGTTCTTCCGTGTCTCGACCATGAGCGCAGGCAGCACTGTCTCATCCCGATCAAAGCCGGTCGTGTTTGAGTGCGACAAAGGCCCTGATGCACCGGCCGCTGCCAGCATTAATGGTGAAACCAGCACGTCAGTTCTTACCGTTATCGGTAGCCGCTTCGGCTTTGCCCTTGTCCTGACCGGTGGCGGCCGTTGCGCCGAAGTGGTATCCGGCGGCTGCACCGATGTGTCTGCTGTGGCGGTGGCAGCGGCAGTGCCGGATGCAGGCAGTTCACGAAGGGGATTCGACTGGGCAGAAAAGCGCGTGGTGCGTGACATATTATTTCCCGATGTTGTATTGATTTTTTATCAATTTATTGCTTCAGGTACGCTGTTTGTGCGCGCGTCTGCGTCAGAGAGAAAGTAATTGCCGCGCCATTGATTGGCTTGTTCGGCATATTTGATGAAGGCGTTCAGAATGCTGGCACCGTCGGTGTGCTCAAGATTGGACTCGCCGATCAACACGGCGTTACCATTTTCTGGATTCAAGGCAAAGGTCGGACTGCCATTGCCGCATATCATCATGTTTACTTCGAGCAGGCGCTGCAGACTTTCCTCCCGATCCGGCGCTAGTGGCAGAGCACCGAAATCACAGAAGTAAGCAATGGTGCCAGGGGCAGACTCTTGACGGTTAATCAAGGTAAACATGACATTGTCAATTTCGATACTGGCGTGATCGGTAATTTTTTCCTGGCTCTCGTTCTCTGTTTCTTTTCTGATTTCATTGATCAACGCGGCAAAGGTCATCGACGGCATGGTGAGCTTTCAATTTGATAAACAACTATTTGGCTGTCAGGTCAAATCGGACACAATTAAATTAGACAGACATTGGAAAAACGCCAGTCTGGAACGTTGATGCCGTC
>CANFED010000251.1 GCA_947445995.1 Oxalobacteraceae bacterium
CCGCAGGTCGGGCGCGATTATTTCCGGCCAGAGATTTTTATCGAGCAGGCACTGGTGACGCGCTGGCCCGACGTCGCCGTGATCGACCTGCAATCGGCCTGGGCCGATGTCATCAAGCGCACCCGATTGAATGAACATCACAAGATCAGCCGCGAAGAGCTGTCGGTGCGCGAGCACATGAGCGCGATCCTGCGTCGTCTGCAAAGCCAGCGCTTCGTCGAATTCACTGACCTGTTCGACACCGCGCGCGGCATTCCGGTGCTGGTCGTGAACTTCGTCGCACTGCTGGAACTGGCCAAGGAAAGCCTGATCGAGATTACTCAGGCCGAACCGTTTGCGCCCATCTATGTCCGGCTGGCATACTCGCCCAGCTGATTGTTCTTTTCGCTTGTTCACCCTGCTTTTGGATACCCATGAAAATCATTTCCTCGATCGACGATTTGCGCGACCAGTTGCGCGGCCAGTTGCGTACTGCCTTCGTTCCCACGATGGGCAATCTGCATGATGGCCATCTGTCGCTGATCAAGCTGGCCAAGAAACATGGTGATCCGGTGGTCGCGTCAATCTTCGTCAACCGCTTGCAGTTCGGACCGAACGAAGACTTCGACAAATATCCGCGCACGTTCCAGTCGGATGTCGAGAAACTCGAAAAGGAAGGCGTCTACGTGCTGTTCGCGCCAACCGAAAAAGACCTGTATCCGGAGCCGCAGGAATTCCGTGTGAAGCCGCCCGACGATCTGGGCAATACGCTCGAAGGCGAATTCCGGCCGGGCTTTTTTACCGGCGTCACCACCGTCGTGCTCAAGCTGTTTTCGTGCGTGCAGCCTAGCGTGGCCGTGTTCGGCAAGAAGGATTACCAGCAGCTGATGATCGTGCGCAATATGTCGCGTCAATTCGCGCTGCCCACCACCATCATCGCCGCCGAAACCTTTCGCGCCGACGACGGGCTGGCGCTGTCGTCGCGCAATATGTATCTGTCGGAACAGGAACGCGCCACCGCGCCACAGTTGTACCAGGCGCTCAACGCGATGGCCGCCGAAGTTCGCGCCGGCCAGCATGACGTGGTTGCGCTGGAGCGACATGCAATGACCCTGCTGACGGCCAATGGCTGGCAGCCGGACTACATGTCGGTGCGCCGGCGGTCAGACTTGCAAACGCCGAGCACCGACGAGATCGTACGCGGCGAACCGCTGGTCGTGCTGGCTGCCGCCAAGCTCGGGGCGACGCGCCTGATCGACAACCTCGAAGTGTGACGGCAACGATGACCATGTGGCACTGGCGCAGCCTCATCGCGTTGCTGTTCTGCGCAATCGGGGCAGTCGCACAGGCCGCTACGGTGTCGGCGACCGATGATGCCGGCCACCTGATCAAGCTGGCCGGACCGGCGCGTCGCATTGTCAGCCTAGCCCCACATGTCACCGAATTGCTGTTTGCCGCCGGTGCCGGTGAGCGCCTCGTCGGTGTCAGCGACTACAGTGATTTTCCACCGGCAGCCAAAGCCATCGGCTCGGTCGGCGGTGCCGCGGCGCTCGATATCGAACGCATCGTCCAGCTCAAACCTGACCTGGTGGTGGCCTGGGGCAGCGGCAATTCGGCGTCGCAACTGGCGCGTCTGCGCGCACTGGGCATGGCCGTGTTCGACAGCGAACCGCGCACGTTCGCGGCCATTGCCACATCGCTGGAACGGCTGGCGACACTGGCCGGCAGCGAGGCCATCGGCCACGTTGCGGCGAAGGATTTCCGCTCACGCCTGCACACCCTGGCCAGTACCTATCAGCAGCGCGCGCCGGTGCGCGTGTTCTACCAGATCTGGCGCGAACCGCTGATGACCCTCAATGGCAAAAGCATGGTCTCGGCAGCGATCCGGCTGTGCGGTGGAATCAATGTGTTTGCGCAGTTACCACAGCTCGCCCCGGTCGTCGGCACCGAGGCAGTACTGCAAGCCAATCCCGAAGTCATACTGACTGGCGGAGACGACGAGGTCGCAGCGCTGGCTGGCTGGCGGCGCTTTGCGTCGTTACTGGCAGTCCAACGCAACAATCTGTTTGTGATCAATGCCGACTGGCTGGCGCGCAGCGGCCCGCGCCTGCTCGAGGGCACCGAACTGCTGTGTCGCCAGCTCGACAGCGCGCGCCGCAAGCGGCCGTCGTGACGAGTCAACGACGAAAGGATACCGATGCTCATTGTCATCTACCTGTTGCTGATGCTGCTCAGTCTGGTGCTGTGGATCTGGCTGACCCGGCGCATCTGGCGCGTTAGTCCCGCCGCCGCCGGGGCCTCTTTTTTTTTGTTGCTGCCGGCTATTTACTGGAGCTGGAAACTCTGGAATGATCCTGCTGCGCGCATCCGGGTACCGGCCATCGCCAACGTGGTCATAACCGTGGTCTTGCTGGTCATGAGCTACCGCATTGGCGACACGGCGGTGCAGGATTTCCTGCAACGCACGGCGGCGTCACGAAAGCAAATGCAGCCGGACGTGCCGCATGTTGACCTCAATGCCTGGTGCCAGGAAAAATACGGCACGCAATTCGACCCCGGCCGCAATGCCTGTGTCGAGCAAAAGCAGTCAGTGACAAAGTAAGAAAAACTTGAACAGCGTCGACCCGCGATGAGTGGGCCGACAAGGCAATGATGATTCCACTGCAGGAGATGACGCCGCCATGAATCCCTCCCGAATGACCGTCGCGAGCCGGCTTGCGCTGGCTTTTTCGACCATCCTATTGCTGGTGTTGTGTGCCGCCGGTATCGGCATCTGGTCGCTGCGAGGCGTCGACCAGATCGCCGGGACGATGATTTCAACGACGATGCAGAAGGCCGCGCTGGTCCAGGAATGGCATGCCGCCACCAACCTGAACGGCGCACGCCTGATCAGCGTACTCAATGGCAGCGACCCGGCCGTGCAGAAAAAGACCGAGGCCGAGATCAAGCTCACGACGGCCCGCATCAGCGTCGTACAAAAACAGCTCGAGACGCTGAAAAATGATGCAGAAGCGCCGGTCTATGCCGAGATCGGCGAGCGCCGTACGGCCTACATCAAGGCCCGCACGACAGCCTTCAGTGCCAAAAAGGAAGGCAATGAAGACGCCACCCGAAGCGCCATCACCGGCCAGCTCGAACCGGCGCTGGCCGCGTATCTCGCCACCCTCGACAAACTGGCCGACCAGCAGCGCGCTGCCATCGATGCTGCCGGTTCCGAAGTGACCCGGCGCAACCAGTCCGGACAAATGCTCATTGCGATTTTCGCCGGCATTGCCGTGCTGGCCGGCATTGCTTTCGCCATCCTCATCTCGCGTGGGTTGCTGCGGCAACTCGGCGGCGAACCGGCGTATGCGATGCAGATCACCGCCAAGATCGCAGCCGGCGACCTGCACTCGGACATTGACTTGCATCCGGGTGACCAGACCAGCTTGCTGTTTGCCTTGAAGTCCATGCGCGACCGGCTCGGGCACATCGTCGGGCAAGTGCGCGTCGGCACGGACACGATCGCCCATGCGTCCGGTGAAATCGCCAGCGGCAACATGGATCTGTCGGCCCGCACCGAAGCCCAGGCCGGATCGCTGGAACAGACCGCATCGTCGATGGAAGACCTGATTTCGACCGTACGCCAGAATGCCGACAATGCGCGCCAGGCCAACAGTCTGACCGCCAGTGCATCGGCGGTGGCGGTGCGCGGCGGCACGGTCGTCGCCGAAGTGGTGGGCACGATGGCATCGATTAATGACTCGTCCAAAAAGATCGTCGACATCATTGGCGTGATCGACAGCATCGCGTTCCAGACCAATATCCTGGCGCTCAACGCCGCCGTCGAAGCCGCCCGCGCCGGCGAGCAGGGTCGCGGCTTCGCGGTTGTCGCTGCCGAGGTCCGCCATCTGGCACAGCGCTCGGCCTCGGCCGCAAAAGAAATCAAGGAATTGATCAGCGCTTCGGTCGACAAGGTGGACGCCGGCTCCCGGCTGGTCGATCAGGCCGGCGTGACGATGACTGAAATCGTCTCCAGCGTGCAGCGGGTGACCGACATCATGGGCGAGATTTCCTCGGCCAGCGCCGAGCAGAGTCGTGGCATCGAGCAGATCAACATGGCCATCACCGAGATGGATGGCGTGACCCAGCAGAATGCCGCCTTGGTCGAACAGGCCGCTGCCGCCGCGCAAAGCATGCAGGACCAGGCGCATCATTTGTCGCGCGTGGTCAGCATCTTCCGGCTCGACGGGGCGAGTGTGGCGACGCCGGCAGTCGCGACGAGGCCGGCCGCCGTGGCGGCAAACCGTGTGCCGGTGGCCAGGAAGACGCTGGCCGTGCGGACAACGACCGCATCGGCATCCGCCGTAAAAAAGCCCGTGACCGGCAATGATGATTGGGAAGAGTTTTAGGCGGCCGGAACACGTTCGGTGCAATGTCCTTCGGTTATTGCACCCTAACCCGCCACAAAGCTGCGCATCCCCTGCCCTTCGAGCACTCGAAAAGCACACCCAAACGCCGGCTCCAGCACGGCGGGCGTCAACACCTCGTCAACCGGACCGCTCCAGCTGCAACCATCGCCCAGCACCAGCACATGGGTCGCAAAACGCGCGGCCAGATTGATGTCATGGCAGTTCATCACCACCGCATGCCGGGTACTGAGCTGGCGGATCAGGTCCAGCATCGCCAGCTGATGCGCGACATCCTGATGCGCGGTCGGCTCATCAAGCAACAGGATGGCCGGAGCTTGCACCAGCAAGGTGGCCAGCGCCACGCGCTGACGCTCGCCGCCCGATAACTGCAGCACGTCACTGCCGGCACGGTTGCCCAGATCGACACTGGCCAGCGCTGCGCGTGCTGCAGCGATATCAGCATCGGTGTCCCAGCCGCGACCAATGCGGTACGGCGTGCGACCGATCAGCACGGTCTCGAGCACCGACATCGAAAACGCATCGACATGCTGCTGCGGCATCAGGCCACGCAAGCGCGCCAGCGCCAGCGCAGGGATCGCCGGCAAGCCGACTTCATCGATCAGTACCCGGCCGGCCGACGGCCGCAGCAGGCCGGCTAGCGTATGCAGCAAACTGGTCTTGCCCACACCATTGCGTCCGAGCACGCACCAGAACTGGCCCGGACTAACCTGCCAGTTCAGATCGCGGATCAGTACCCGTCCGCCAATCGTGATGCCGAGCTGGTCGGCGCGCAGACAGTTCATGCGCGCCCCCGTTGCAACAGGAACAGGAACACCGGCACGCCGATCAGCGCGGTAATCACGCCGACCGGCAACTGGGTCGGTGCGACGACGGTACGCGCCAGCAGATCAGCCAGCACCAGCGCCATCCCGCCACCGAGCGCACAGGCAGGCAGCAGCAAACGCTGGTCGTTGCCCAGCAGCAGGCGCAACGCATGCGGCACGACCAGCCCGACAAACCCGATCGTACCGGCCACCGCCACGGCCGCCGCGGTCGCGACCGAGGCCACCAGCAAGGTCACGGCGCGCAAGCGCAGCACCGGCACGCCAAGCAACTGCGCTGCCGCGTCACCATGCGCCAGCACATTGAGTCGCGCCGCGTTGGCGCACGACCAAACCAGTGCCAGCAGCAACGCGATACAGGCCGGCGCATACAGCAAGTTATTCTCAAGGTCGCCCATCAGCCAGAAGATCATTCCGCGCAAGCGGGCGTCCGGTGCCAGCGTCAGCATCAGGGTCATGCAAGCACCAAAACCGGCGGCAATCATCACGCCAGTCAGGATCAAACGAATTCCGGAACTACCGCCCGACAAGTGCAGCAATGCGCCACGAGCCAGGCCAAACAACAAACCGGTCGCCAGCAGCGCACCGGCCAGCGCGCCGAGATGCGCGCTCCACGCCAGCAGCGCCGCCGGTGCCAGCAACATCGCCGTCATCGCACCCGCCGCCGCACCGCCGGAGACACCCAGCACATACGGATCAGCCAGCGGATTGCGCAACAAGACTTGCATCAGCGCACCGGCCAGCGCCAGCAAGCC
>CANFED010000252.1 GCA_947445995.1 Oxalobacteraceae bacterium
AACAGGGAACCGTCCGGCCGGATGGCCAGTGGCGCATGTTCCTGCACCATCCATTTCATCGCTTTGAGCGGAATGCCTGGTGCTGCCCACGGTGCGGCATAGCCGGGCGAGATCTGACCCGCATTGCCGAAGCTGGTTTCCATTGCCGGAGCTGGCTGGCGGTCGATCACGGTCACGTCATGGCCGGCGCGGGCCAGATACCAGGCACTGGTAATGCCGACGACGCCACTGCCCAGGATCACGATTCGCATGCCACACTCCAGTAAAATGAAAATTCTCTAGTTTCGAGATATGCCACTATCGTAATAGCTTCTGACCAGTGGTAGTTTTCGTATAAATTATTATTTTTAGTCTTTAATCTGGTGACCCGCCATGCGCGTACAAAAAGAATCCAGCCGCACCCTCGACAAGATTGATCGCCATATCCTGCGCTTGTTGCAGCGCGACGGTCGCATGGCGATGAAGGAGTTGTCCGAGCAGGTCGGCCTGTCGATCACGCCGTGCATCGAGCGGGTCAAGCGCATGGAGCGCGATGGCGTGATCACCGGGTATTACGCCCGCGTCAGTCCGGCGGCGATTGGCGTGAACCTGCTGGTGTTTGTCGAGATCACGCTCAACCAGAAATCCGCCAAGGCCTTCGAACAATTTCGCCACGAAGTGCTGCGTATTCCCGAGGTCATGGAATGCCACCTGGTATCGGGCGATTTCGATTATCTGATCAAGGCGCGGATTCGCGAGATGGCGGAGTACCGCACCTTGCTGGGCGATATGCTGCTGCAACTGCCCGGCGCGGCGCAGTCGAAGAGCTATGTCGTGATGGAAGAAATCAAGGAGACGCTGGAACTGCCCTTGGCAGCGAGCTAGCGCGACGACCATAAAAAAACGAGACCGTATGGTCTCGTTGATTGGCCCGATACGATAGACGGTCAGGCTTGTACGGGCGCGCTTTTCACGGCGGCTTTGGACGGCTTGCGCGGCATGCCGGTAAAGGCAAAGTCGACTTCCGGCTGGCGGCCCGCGATGATCTCGGCAATGGCCTTGCCCGAACCGCAACCCATGGTCCAGCCCAGCGTTCCGTGGCCGGTGTTGAGGAACAGATTGCTGAATTTCGTTTTGCCGATGTACGGCACGTTCGATGGCGTCAGTGGCCGCAAGCCGGTCCAGTAGGTCGGATTGTCGTAGTCGCACGCGCCCGGAAACAGTTCCTTGGTGCGGCGCGTGATGGCCTCGCAGCGGGCCGTATTGAGCTCGCGGGTGTAGCCGTTCAGTTCGCAGGTGCCGGCCACGCGCAGGCGGTCACCGAGGCGCGACACGACCAGCTTGTAACCGTCGTCGGTCAGCGAGACCGAAGGTGCGAGGTCCGGATTGATCACCTTGTAGGTGGCCGAATAGCCTTTGCCCGGATAGATCATCAGATCGATACCAAGCGGCTTGAGGATAGGCACCGAAAAACTGCCCATCGCCATCACGAAAATATCCGCATGCAGCACTTCATGACGACCGGCTTCATTGATGATTTCCACGCCGGTGACTTTGGCGGACGCGCCGCGACCTTCGGTGATCAGTCGGGTGATCTGCGTGTTGAACTGGAACTTGACCCCGGCTTCTTCGGCTTTTTTTGCCAGCCCGGTGGTGAACTTGTAGATGTCGCCGGATTCATCGCTGGCGGTGAAATCGCCACCGACGATCTTGTCGCGCAGGCTGGCCAGGGCCGGTTCGATGCGGACCACTTCATCGGCACCGATCGAATCACGCTGGCAACCGAGGTCGCGCATCAGCTTGGCGGCAGGCAGTGATTCTTCGAAGTCTTTTTTGTCCGTGTAAAAATGCAGAATGCCGCGTGTCAGATGATCGTAATCGACGCCGGTTTCGGCGCGTACGGATTGCAGTGTCTGGCGGCTGTATTCGCAAATCGCAACGATCTGGCGGATGTTGTCGGCGGTGCGGGCTGGCGTGCATTCGCGCAGAAAGTTGATGGCCCAGCGCCATTGCAGCCATTCGGGCCGGAAGCGATACAGCAGAGGGGCGTCTTCCTTGCCAAGCCACTTGAGCACTTTCATCGGCGCGGCAGGATTGGCCCAGGGTTCGGCATGCGATACCGAGATCTGGCAGCCATTGGCGAAGCTGGTTTCTTGCGCGGCACCCGGCTGGCGATCGATCACCGTGACGTCATAACCTGACTTGTTCAAAAACCACGCCGAGGCGGTGCCGATAATCCCTGATCCCAATACGATAACTTTCATGGCCATCTCCAATTTTCAATGCCTCAATTGTAGAAAGTTATGGTCTGTTCAGGCAGGCAATTACATGGCCTAAATATTTATTAATGAAAGTATTCGCTGCGAATGTGTCGGTAAAACAAAATTCAGAGCGGATTATTTTTTGCTTGGAAACCGGGCATTTCCTGCGCGACGGCACGGTTGATCGCTTCTTCAAGGGTTAGCTTCAGGTCCTGGCGGATTCCCTGTGCCAGTCCGCTGACAGCCAGTTGCAGCACGTCGGCCAGGCTATCGCGGACCCGTTCTTCCAGCATGACATCGAGTCGCCTGAGTACCTGGCGCGTGATGCGGTCGCTGATCTCGGCTTGCATGCGGGCCAGGTCTTGTTCGCTCCAGGTGTTTTCCTGCCGGTCGGGGACGGTCAGTTCCGGAATGCTGACTTCCAGCAGCAATACGGGCGAGGCAAGCAATGCCGCTGGTTCGTCCGCGCTCCCCCTTTTGTCAACGACTGGCATGATCTCGGTCAACAGAGGGATGCCGCTATCGGTGTCTTGGTTGGTCATCGCGGGGCCTCATTTGTCAGCGACAAAATGCGTCAGCGCATAGCCGCGCTGCTGGTAAAAGCGGTAACGGTCGCGACCAGCGGCAATGTCGGCCGCATCGGTGGCGACGATTTCAAACAGTCGTTCGAAGCGGGCAAAGGTCGGCGGTGGCTGGCTGGTCAGGTTGATCAGGATCTGATGATGCGGCAGCGCATCGGCATCCGCATCGGTGGTGGCGAGGATAACTGGCGTGTGGATCGCCAGCGCATCGCCGGCCATCACGTGCGGGACAAAATCATGGTCGGAAAATGTCCACAGCGCTGCATCCAGTGCGGCCAGCTGTTGTGGTTCGCCCATCAGCACGATCCGGCAATTGGCGTGGCGCGCCTTGCGGACCAGTCGGCAG
The DNA here is from genome assembly GCA_947445995.1 of Oxalobacteraceae bacterium. Lineage (GTDB taxonomy): Bacteria > Pseudomonadota > Gammaproteobacteria > Burkholderiales > Burkholderiaceae_D > Actimicrobium. The sequence goes on from CANFED010000252.1 coordinate 3,168, forward strand.
ACGTAATGGATCTTGTCCGGGATATTGCTGTGGAAGTCGACTCGGGTCATGGCAGTGGCATCAAAAACGGCATCAAAAACGGAATCCGGAATCCGTCTTCCCTGATGGCATTGGCGCAGGAAGAGGGGGGCGTGCTGGCGTAGCAGGCAGCTCGACAGACTCGGCCTGAACCTTGTCGGTGACAGGTGCCGCCGCGCCGGCTGGCGGATTGCGGTAGCCCGATGGCAAGCGACTGGTTTCCGGATAGGCGGCTGCCGTCAGCATGTTGCCCCAGGCACCGCTTTCGAATCCGGTCTGTTTCGAGCGTCCGACCAGCAACATCGGCATCGTGCCATCGCCGCCAGACTGTTTCAGGTGTTCGATATCTGCCGCGCTGTTGACGGTTTTTTCGGTGTACGGAATGCCACGTTTGGCCAGGTAAGCACGGCCAAGATCGCATGGCACACAGGTCTTTGTGGTGTACAGCACTACAGGGTGATTCCGGGCAGCTTGTGCCAATGCGTAGGGCAGGGCGGTACGACTGTCGCTGGCAGCGGCGGGCGTGTCCGAGGATACGGAGCTGCGCGCCGTTGCCGGTGGCGGCGTGTCGGTGTAGTTGACCTTGCCGTCGGCACCAGTCCACTTGTACATTTGCTGTGCCATCCCGCCGCCGCTGGCGAGCAGGCCCGCCACCATCAGTGCGCCGATCAGGATTGCCTGCAAATGCTTCATGGTGCTTCCCTCATTCAGCTCGCTAGTGTGGCCATGCCGCTGTGTCGCAACAAGGCGTCGATGTTGGGTTCGCGGCCACGGAAGGCCTTGAACGAATCCAGTGCAGGACGGGAACCGCCGACTGCCAGTACCTCGCGCAGGAAACGCTTGCCGGCTTCGCTGTAACCCTTGTCGCCGTCTGCTGCACGGGCTTCTTCGAAGGCACCGTAGGCATCGGCGGACAAGACCTCGGCCCATTTGTAGCTATAGTAACCCGCAGCATACCCTCCGGCAAATATGTGGCTGAACGAGTTCTGGAAGCGATTGAAGTCGGGCGGAATGAGGACCGCAACCTGCTGCCGTACCTCGGCAATCAGGTCGGCGACGGCATTGCTGGCAGAGGCGTCGAAGTCGTCGTGCAACAACATGTCGAACAGCGAGAACTCCACCTGACGCAAGGTTTGCATGCCTGACTGGAAATTCTTGGCGGCCATCATCTTGTCGAACAGCTCGCGTGGCAGCGCGGCACCGGTATCGACCCGCGCGGTCATGTGCTGCAGCACATCCCATTCCCAGCAAAAGTTTTCCATGAATTGCGATGGCAATTCGACCGCATCCCATTCGACGCCGGAGATCCCGGAGACACCGATTTCATCAACCTGCGTAAGCATGTGATGCAAGCCGTGACCGAATTCATGGAACAGCGTGATCACTTCATCATGCGTGAACAAGGCGGGCTTGACCTTGCCATCGACGGTCGTTGGCTCGGTGAAGTTGCAGGTCAGATAGGCCACTGGTGTTTGTACCTGATTGCCATGCAAGCGGCGACCGCGTGCATCATCCATCCAGGCACCACCGCGCTTGCCGCTGCGGGCGTAAAAATCGAGATAGAACTGGCCGATCAGTTTGCCGTCACGTTCGATGCGGAAAAACTTCACGTCCGGATGCCAGACCGGTGTGCTATCGGCCTTGATCTCGACCGAGTACAGGTTTTGCACCAGACGGAACAGGCCTTCGGTGACCTTGGTCTGCGGGAAATACTGTTTCACTTCCTGCTCGGAAAAGGCATAGCGCTTTTCGCGCAGCTTTTCGGACGCATAGGCAACGTCCCATGACGCCATCTCGGTCAGCCCGAGTTCGGTCGCGGCGAAGCTGCGCAATTCTTTCAGGTCCTGCTCGGCAAACGGACGTGCACGCTGACCGAGGTCGCGCAGGAAGTCGCTGACTTGCTGCGGCGTCTCGGCCATCTTGGCCGCCAGTGAGACTTCGGCATAGCTGCTGTAACCAAGCAAGGTGGCTTCTTCCTTGCGCAGTGCCAGCAAGTCGATGATGTTTTGCGTGTTGTCCCACTCCGGTTTCACGCCCAGTTCGGAAGCCTTGGTGACGTTGGCGCGGTAGACCTGCTCGCGCAGGGCGCGGTTGTCTGCGTATTGCAGGATAGGAAAAAACGACGGGAAATGCAGCGTGAATTTATAGCCGGCCTTGCCGTCCTTGTCGGCTGCAGCACGGGCAGCTTCCTTCACGTCATCCGGCAAGCCGGTCAGTTCGGCTTCGGTCTCGACGAACAGCGCGTAATCATTGGTCGCATCGAGCACGTTCTCGGAGAAGCGGGTCGAAATCTCGGCATGTTTTTCCTGAATCGCGGCAAAGCGCGGTTTCAGCTCGTCGGACAGTTCGGCACCGCTGAGGCGGAAGTCGCGGATCGCGTTGTCGATGATTTTCTGGCGGGTTGTTGACAGGCTGGCGAAGCCGGCCTCGTCGCGCAATGCCTTGTACTTGTCGAACAGCGCCAGGTTTTGTCCGAGCGCGGTCCAGAATTCGGTGACCTTGGGCTGGTTTTCGTTGTACACGGCGCGTAGCGCCGGTGTATCCATCACGCCATTGAGGTGGCCGACGATGCCCCAGGCACGGGCCAGTTTTTCGGTGGCCAGGTCGAGCGGTTCGACAAAATTGTCCCAGCTGACCGTCTCCATCGGTGCTTCCAGTTGCGTGATCACGGCGCTGCATTCGGCGATCAGGTGATCAATGGCCGGCGTCAC
>CANFED010000253.1 GCA_947445995.1 Oxalobacteraceae bacterium
ATCCGCACCGTGCATGAGCGCGACTCACAGGCGCTCGACAAATTCGGCATTTCATTTAACGCCAGCATGATTTTTGGTGGCCAGATCAAGGGCGAGCGCTGCCGGCTGTTCCAGATCTACAGCGCCGGCAATTTCATTGAGTCACTCGATGAAAGCGTCTACCTGCAGATCGGTGAATCAAAATACGGCAAACCCATCATCGACCGCGTCGTCAGCCTCGACACCTCGCTCGACGAAGCGGCCAAGTGCGCACTGATCTCGATGGATTCGACCTTGCGCTCGAACATCTCGGTGGGTCTGCCGCTCGACTTGCTGGTCTATGAAGCCGACCGCCTGGCCGTCACCCGCTTCGTCACCATCGATGAAAAAAACCAGTACTTCCGCATGATCCGCGACAGCTGGGGCGAACAACTCAAACGCGTCTTCGACGGCATCGACAACCCGGTCTGGGACGCTGCACCGGAAGTCATCGGCAATGTCTTGAGCAACACCAACATGCGCAGCAAGCCGGTGCGGGTTGCCGCGCCAGCGGGGCTGGCGGTGGTTTCTAGCGAGCCGTTGCAGGTCCTGGCGCAGGACGGGGGCAACAAGTTACAGCCGTAGTTGCGGCGGGAATTGGCGCGGGCCCCGGTACATTTGGTGCAATAACCGAAGGGCATTGCACCAACCACCCCCACCCATCTTCTGGATACCCGAAGCAGCAACCGCCCCCGCAGCTTGGTTACGTCGCCCGTGCCAGCATCGCATGCAACAACACATTCGCCCCCGCCTCGACATGCGCCGGCTGTGCATCTTCAATCTCGTTGTGACTAATCCCATCCTTGCACGGCACAAAGATCATCCCCGACGGTGCCAGCCGCGCCGTATAGATCGCATCATGCCCCGCCCCTGAGACCACATCCATCGTCGAATACCCGAGCATCGTAGTAGCGCTGCGCACCGCATCGATACACTCCGGATGAAATGGACACGGCAGGAAATGCGAGACCCGCTCCAGCGTGATTCCTAGCCCGCTATCACCGCGCACCTGCGCGACGAAGGCGACGATTTCGTCATGCATCGTGTCGAGCAGCGCGATACTGACATTGCGCAGGTCGATGCTGAAACGCACTTCACCCGGAATCACGTTGCGGCTGTTCGGGAACACCTGCACCATGCCGACGGTGCCGCGGCCATATGGCGGATAGCGGTTGGCGATGGCCACGACTTCCTGCATGATCCGGGTTGACACCTGCAGCGCGTCGCGACGCAAGCCCATCGGCGTCGGTCCGGCATGCGCTTCCATGCCACTGACCACGCAGTCGTACCAGCACAGGCCCATCACCGCCGGCACCACGCCGATGACGATGCCGGCATCTTCCAGCACCGGGCCCTGCTCGATATGTAATTCGAAATACGCGCCGATCGGATGCTCGCCCGGCACCTGCTCGCCGAGATAACCGATGCGGGCCAGTTCCTCGCCGACGCTCTTGCCATCGACATCCCTGGCTGCATACGCCGTCTCCAGGCTGAACGCACCGCAGAACACGCCCGATCCCATCATCACCGGCACGAAGCGTGATCCTTCTTCATTGGTCCAGAAGGCCACCTCGATCGGTGCCTCCGTCTCGATGGCGTGATCATTCAATGTGCGCACCACTTCCAGAGCCGCCAGCACGCCGTAATTGCCATCGAACTTGCCGCCGGTTGGCTGCGTGTCGATATGACTGCCGGAGACGATGGGCGGCAGCGCCTGGTTGCGACCGGCACGACGCATGAAGACATTGCCGATCTGGTCGATGGTGACCGTCATGCCGGCGTCCCTGCCCCAGCCGACGACGAGGTCGCGGCCTTGCCGGTCGAGGTCGGTCAGGGCCAGCCGGTTGACGCCACCCTTGGCGGTACCACCGATCCGGCTCAGGTCCATCAGCGATTGCCACAGGCGTGGACCATTGATGCGCAGTGCGTTGTTCATGATGCGTGCTCCTGGAAAAAGGGAATGACAAGATGGTCGCCGGTGATCGCCACGACGTCGCAATCGATCGTCTCGGCATGGCGTTCGATGACCAGCACATCGGCCGCCACCAGCGTGATCAGCGGGTGATGCCAGGTGCCGCGATGCAGCGTGACACCCTGGCCGGGTGCGACCACAAATGCACGGATCGCCGCTTCGTCCGGTGCCGCGTCGCCGCTGGTGACGACCACCACGCAACCACCCTGCCCGAGCGGTACGAAGCTCTGGCTGCCGAGGCAATGGCGCTCGAAGACCCGCAAGCGCATCGACCCTGCTGCCTGCGTGCGAAAGATCGCCATGCAGGCCGCGCCACCCTGCGCCTGCACATCCGGCGCATCCTGTCCGATACGCTCGGCAGTGCCGGCATTGATCAGGTGAGCGGTACGCCCGTCGGCCGTGATGACGGCGCCGAATGGCGCAAACGCCGCCGCCGTCAACGGCTCGGCGACGACTTCACGCATCCATCAACTGGCGCGCAAAAGCAATCAGCGACTGGTCACTGCCAGCCGGGCCGATCACCGAAAAACCGAACGGTGCGCCATCGATGGTCATCAGCGGCAACGAGATCTGCGGCAACCCCGACAGGCCCGACAGGCACAGCATGCGGATGGCCTGGTTGCGATAATTTTCGAGCGCGGCTTCGGAGTCCGTCAGCAACGGAGCAATGTCCGGCATGCTCGGCAAGACCATGACCTTGTCGTTGCCGAGCAGCGCGGCAAAGTGCGTCGAAAAGGTGGCGCGGATGGCCGAGTAGTCCTGCATCTGCGCCGGCGTCACGGTGCGTGACCAGCTGAACCGGTCGACGACGCCAGGCCCGAGCTGCAAGCCGTATTGTTCGATGCAGGCACCATGCTGCTGCCAGGCCTGGTAACCCTGGATATGCCGGAAGGCCCAGTACAAGACATCGAATGACGGTGTCGCCGTGGTGACAGATTCCAGCGTGCCGAGCACTGGCGACAGGCGCTCCAGCGCATCGGCAAAAACTTGCTGCACGCGCGGCGACAGCAAGTCGAGCACGTCGACGGCCAGCAGCACTTGCGGTGCGGCGGGCAAGACGCAGGTGTCATCGCCGAGCAGCACGTCACCGACCCGCGCGAAGGTGGCGATGTCGCGTGCAAACCAGCCGCAGGTATCGAAATCCGGTGCCAGGTCCATCGCACCTTGCAGGCTGACGCGGGCATGGGTCGGACGCAATCCGACCAGGCCGCAATGACTGGCCGGGGCCCGTACCGAACCGCCGGTGTCGGTGCCCAGCGCGACATCGGCCAGCCCGTTCGAGACCGCCGAGGCCGAGCCGGAACTCGATCCGCCGGGAATACGGTCCGGTGCGCCACCGTTGCGCGGCGTGCCGAAGTGGGCGTTCTTGCCGTTCATCGAAAACGCCAGTTCGTCGGTGCAGGTCTTGCCGACGAAGTTCGCGCCGGCCTGCGCCAGCGCCTGCACCGCAGCAGCCGACGCCGGCTTGATGCCGGACAGTGCCAGCATGTGCGGATTGCCGCAACCGGTCGGATAACCGGCGACGTCGAAGATGTCCTTGACCGCAAAGGTCAGGCCGGACAGCGGTCCGGTGCCGGACACAACGGGTGCCGCCGGATACGGAATGAAGCAATGCGCAGAAGTGGTCATGTCAGTTCCTGTTCGATGATGTGCGACGTCGTGGTCTGATGGATTGGACGGATTTGATGCAGGCGCAGGCAGCTCACTGTATGTCCGCTGCCGACGATTTCCTCGACCGGGGTCTGGCTGCGGCAGGCCTGGTCGGCATGCGCGCAGCGTTCGGCAAAGGCGCAACCGGCCGGCAGGTTGGCCAGGTCCGGCGGCGCACCGGCGATGGTGTCGAGACGCTGGCCTTTTTGCATCGCGCCGTGGCTGCGACTTTTCAGCAGCGACAAGGTGTACGGATGACGCGGCCGGGTCAGCAGTTCGATGGCCGGTCCCTGCTCGACGATCTTGCCGGCATACATGACGGCGATGCGGTCCGCCACTTCGGCCGCCGCACCGATGTCATGCGTGACGAAGACGATCGACAAGCCCAGCTCCTGCTGCAGCTCGCGCAACAGCAGCAGGATCTGGATCTGTACCGTTGCATCGAGTGCGGTGGTCGGTTCGTCGGCCAGCAGCACGCTCGGCGAACACGACAGCGCGAGCGCAATCATCACGCGCTGGCGCATGCCGCCAGACAGCTCGTGCGGATACGCATCGAGCCGGCGCAGCGGGCTCGGGATACGGACTTTTTCGAACAGCGCCAGCGCCTTCGCGTGCGCCTCGGATGCCGAGCATTTCGTATGCCGGCGAATCCGTTCAACCAGCTGCGCACCAACCGGATAGACCGGGTCCAACGCCAGCAACGGCTCCTGGAAAATCATCGCCACCGTCGCGCCGCGCAAGTCGGCCAGCGCCCGCGACGACAGCGCCAGCACATCCTGGCCGGCCACTTCCAGCGTACCGCTGATGCGCGCCGTGGCGGGTGGATGCAGGCGCATGATGGCGCGCAGCGTGACACTTTTGCCGGAACCGGATTCGCCGATCAGCGCGACGACTTCACCGCGTTTGACTTCCAGGCTGACACCATTGACGGCGCGGATCAGCTTGCCCGGCGCCTTGAAACTCACCTGCAAATCACGCAACGTGACCATGTTCGGCTCATCCATGATCAGCCTCGCCGGTGAGAGTAACGCCGAGCGGAAAATCCGCCCCGGCCTGATAGCCGGAATCCGGTTGATAGCGCAGGCAAGCGACACCGTGGCCGGTCTGGTCTGGCGCAAACAGCGGCACGCGCTGGCTGCAGACCGCTTGCGCATACGCGCAGCGCGTGTGAAATCGGCAGCCCGACGGCGGATCGATCGGATTCGGCGGATCGCCCGACAGTGGCGCGACCAGCGTGCGCCGGGTCGGGTCCATGCTCGGCATCGATTGCAGCAAGGCGCGCGTGTACGGATGCTTCGGTTGCGTGAACACCTGCTCCGCCTCGCCCAGCTCGACCACTTGCCCGAGGTACATCACCAGCACCCGGTCCGAAACGAAACGCACCACATGCAGGTCATGGCTGATGAACAGATAGGTCAGGCCGAACTCTTCCTTCAGGTCTTGCAACAGGTTCAGCACTTGCGCCTCGACCGACTTGTCGAGTGCCGAGACGGCTTCGTCGAGAATCACCAGACGCGGTTCCAGTGCCAGCGCGCGGGCAATATTGACACGCTGTCGCTGACCGCCGGACAGCTCGTGCGGATAGCGGCCAGCGAAGCGCTCCGGTTGCAACCCGACCCGCGCCAGCAGGTCGCGCGCACGGGTGATCGCAGTGCGCGACGGCAAGCCGTGCACGGTCGGTGCGAAGGCAATCGAATCCTCGATCGTCATGCGCGGATTGAGCGACGAATAACTGTCCTGGAACACCATCTGCGTCTGCCGGCGGAACTGACGCAGCGGTAGCGTGCGCGAGCCGACAGTCTCGCCATCGAATACCAGTTCACCGCTGTCCTGCCCGATCAATTGCATCAGCAGGCGCGCGGTGGTCGATTTGCCGCAACCGGATTCGCCGACCACGCCGAGCGTCTCGCCCTTCAGGATGTCGAAACTGATGCCGTCGACGGCACGCACCGCGCTGCGGCCGGCCTGGCCAAATTGCAGCAGGCCACCTTTGAGCGGGAAGTGTTTTTTCAGGTCACGCACGCTCAGCAAGGGCTGGCGCGGACCGCCGATGTCGCGCTCGGGTTGTTCGGCAAGTTGGGCATCGCTCATTGCTTGACCTCCATCGCCGACCGCAAACCATCGGACAGCATGTTGAATGAAATCGACGTGATGAAGATGAACACGCCAGGCAAGGCCGCGACCCACGGCTGGTTGTAGATCGC
>CANFED010000254.1 GCA_947445995.1 Oxalobacteraceae bacterium
ATCGTCTGCGCCAGCCTGATCGGCATCCCGCTCGGGATACTGGCGGCGTTCGTGCCACGCTTGCGGCAAGCAGTGATGGCGCTAGTGGGTGTGCTGCAAACGATCCCGGCGCTGGCCTTGCTGGCGATGCTCATTCCGCTGCTCGGTCGCATCGGCACGGTACCGGCGCTCATTGCGCTGTTCCTGTACGCGCTGCTGCCCATCGTGCGCAATACCTGTACCGGCGTGCTGCAAGTGCCCGCCGGCTTGCGCATGGCGGCGCTGGCACTGGGCCTGTCGCGGCGCGACCGCTTGTTGCATATCGACCTGCCGCTGGCCTTGCCGGTGATACTGGCCGGCCTGAAAACCGCTGCCGTGATGAGCGTTGGCACTGCCACCATCGCTGCCTTCATCGGTGCCGGCGGCTACGGCGAACGCATTGCCATTGGCCTGGCGCTCAACGACAACGCGATGATGCTGGCCGGCGCGATTCCGGCGGCAGTGCTGGCACTGCTGACGCAGGGGGTGTTTGATCTGATGGAGCGGTTGCTGGTACACGACAGCGGGCGCGGCACTGACTTGTCCGCATGAACGTCAACCCCGGCGCAGCCCGTTCAGAAATGAAACAGCCCCCGCAACCCAGGCACGGTCAGCGCCAGCACCAGCATGAACAGCGCCCCCGCCACGACCCGCCACAACGCCGGATTGGGCAGGCGCCATGCCGATGACAACGGCAGTGACGCCGAGCGGTTCAAAAATATCAAGCCGATGTCGCCGACAATCATCGAAGCAAAAGTCACTGCACGGATTTGCCCTTCGGTGAAACCGGCCGCCCCTGCCAGCAGGTAGACCAGCATCAGTATCGTCAGCAGGCCCAGTCCCTGACCCAACCCGCGCAGCAGCAGCGAGCGGTCAAAAATACGTGCGTTGGCGTGACGCGGCGAACGCTGCATCACGTTGGCTTCTTCGGGTTCGGCCTCGAAGACAATCGAGCAGGTCGGATCAATCAGCAATTCGAAAAACACGATGTGCACCGGCAGCAGCAACAGCGGCCAGCCCAGCATCACCGGCAACAGCGACAGGCCGGCGATCGGCACATGCGCGGCGATGATGAACACGACGGCCTTGCGGATATTGTCGACGATGCGTCGGCCCAGCCGCACTGCAGCGACGATGGCACCGAAGTCATCATCAAGCAGCACCAGCGTCGCTGATTCGCGCGCGACATCGGTGCCACGGCCGCCCATCGCAATGCCGATGTGCGCGGCTTTCAGGGCAGGCGCATCGTTGACGCCGTCTCCAGTCATCGCGACGATCTCGCCGCGTTGTCGTAATGCCTGCACCAGCAGCAGCTTCTGTTCCGGCCGGACCCGGCAAAACACGTTCACTTGCGCTAGCCGCGACGATAGCTGACGATCATCAAGACCATCAAGCTCAGCGCCGGTGAGCACGCCCGCGGAGGCATCCAGCCCGCATTGCGCAGCGATGCTCAGCGCGGTAGCCGGATAATCGCCGGTGATCATCACGACCCGGATACCGGCTGCATGACATTGGACAATCGCCGGACCGGCGGTCGGGCGCAGCGGATCGGCCAACGCCAGCAGGCCAAGGAATTCGAAATCAAAATCATGCTGTAACGGCGGCAAGTCATGCTGGCTGAACGACGCCCGCGCCACGGCCAGCAGCCGCAAGCCGCTATCAGCGGCACGGTTGACCTGTACTGTGATGCGCTGTGCTGTCTCGGCTGACAAATGACACAGGTCGATGATGGCTTCCGGCGCGCCCTTGGCGGCGATCACATACTGCGCACGGTCGGGCGATTGCCAGACTCGCGACATCGCCAGCAAGGCCGGTGACAGCGGATATTCGTCGACCAGCCTCCAGCCATCGTGCAAATGTTCGGTACCGTCGAGCGCTGCCAGGCCGATGTCGCGGATGGATTTTTCCATCGGATCGAAGGGTTCGCGATGACTGGCCAGCACGGCATATTCGAGCGTGGCATGGAAGACTTCCGGAAAACCGTCCGGGGTTGCCGCTGCCGCCTCGTCGAATACATGGACCGTCTCGGCCACGATGACTTGCACCACGGCCATCCGGTTTTGCGTCAGCGTACCGGTCTTGTCGACGCACAGTACCGTCGCCGCACCCAGCATCTCGATGGCTGAAAGCCGTCGTGTCAGTACATGCTGGCGTGCGATGCGCCAGGCACCGAGTCCGAGAAAAATCGTCAGGATCAGCGGCAGCTCCGCCGGTACCAGGGCCATCGCCAGCGTCAGTCCGGCCAGGATGCCATTGAGCCAATCCCCGCGCGTGATGCCGTACCAACCGGTCAGCAGCACGACCAGCACCAGGCTGGAGATCGCCACCACCCGCACGGCTTGCGCGGTTTCGCGCTGCAGTTGGCTGCGCTCATCGCCTGCCGACAACAGCGCCTGACCGATGCGCCCGAGCGCGGTGCCGCTTCCAGTCGCCAGCACGCAAGCCCGGCCGGTGCCCTGCACCACCAGCGTCCCGGAATACAGGAAGGGCTGACCATCGCCGCCGGGCTGGCCCATCTGCATGGCCAGTTCGGGACACGGCACCTTTCGCACGGCGACCGATTCGCCGCTGAGCAGTGATTCGTCAACACCCAACCCTTGTCCGGCAAACAGTTGCGCATCGGCCGGTATCCGATCGCCTTCGGAGAGCAGCAGGATGTCGCCGCACACCACGTCGCGCCCGGCAATACGCTGTTGCCGGCCCTCGCGTAACACCAGCGCGCGCGGACTCGACAAGTCGCGCAGCGCCTCGATGGCCCGTTCGCTTTTGCGCTCCTGCACGAAGCTCATCGTCATGATGATCACGACTGCAGCCAGCAGGATGGCCGCGTCTTCGCGCTCGCCCAGCAGCAAGTAAATACCGCCGCAGGCAACCAGTAACAAAAACATCGGCTCACGCAAAATCGTCCAGCCGATCGCCAGCAATGAGCGCGGTCGTGCGGCAGGCAACTCGTTGAAGCCGCCGTCACGCAGACGCTGCTGCGCAACTTCGCTGGTCAGCCCGCTGTCGGTGTCGGTACCGGTTTCAATCCTGTCAGACATGCCATTCCCTTTCCAGATAACGACGAAGCAACATCGTGATGATCGTGTGTAGCATCCGGCTGGCAGTGCCAACATGAGGCAGATCAAAATCGGCGGAATCGGCTAGTCGTCAGTTTTCTTCGGGCAGGATCGGGATGGTCATCCGCAACGTCGTGCCACGTCCGCGCGTGCTGTCGATGGTCAGTTCGCCATTGAGGTAGTGGATGCGTTCGGTAATGCCGACCAGCCCGAACGAGTTCGCCTTGCGCCGACAACCGGGACGAATACCGATGCCATTGTCGGCAATCGATAACGACAGCCGGTTGCCACTGCGCTTGAGTGCGATGCTGACCCGACTGGCCTGCGAATGCCGGTTGATGTTGGTCAGCGATTCTTGCAGGATGCGAAACAACGCCGTGGCCCGGTGGTCTCCCAGTTCAAATTCCGTGTGATCGACATGCAGGTCGCACACCACCAGACTGCGGCGCTGGAATTCCCTGACCTGCCACTCGATCGCCGCCTGCAGTCCAAAGTCCAGCACCCCTGGCCGCAGGTTGTTGATGATGGCGCGCACCGAACTCATGATCGCGTCGATCTGGCCCAGCGCGGCAACCGCTTTTTGATTCAGGCGCGGGTGACGACTGCCGCAACGCTCCACCAGCATCGACACGTCGAGCCGCAAGGCCAGCAGGTTCTGACCCAGTTCGTCGTGGATTTCACGGGCAATGCGCTTGCGCTCGTCTTCCTTGATCTGATCCTGGTGCGCAGCCAGTTCACGCAACAAGCGCTGCAACTGCAGCAGTTCATGCTCGATGCGACGACGCTCGATCACTTCCGATTGCAGCATTGAAATCGCCTGCACCAGCGCGCTGGTGCTGCTGGCAGGCGTGGCATTGGCAGGAATTGCTGATTCCTCTTCGACCCCGCCGCGCAGAATCAGGCCGTAGCCCAGCATTTCGCGGCGGGCGTTAACCAGTCTGCGCAACGACACGCTGACCCGCACCGGCGAGCCGTTCTTGCAGATGCGCCAGCTCTGGTGGCAGAGTTTTCCACGGCAGCGTGCTTGCTTGAGGTCGGATTCAGGAGCGCCGTCGGCGATATGCCGCGGCGGATACAGGCAACTGACATGGCGCCCGATGATTTCGTCGTCGCGGTAACCGGTCAGCAACTCGGCACCCCGGTTCCAGCTGACGATGAGACCGCTGGCATTGAGGGTGATCAGCGCCTGTTCGTCCAGTCCCGCGACCAGCAGTTGGAGCAGGTCTGCGGCCTCGGCTCTGCAGGGTGACGGCAAGGATGAATCGATATCTGGCATCTAGGGAGATTGCAGCAGAATTTTTCCGAGTGGAGAGTGTAGCCCAAGCCGGTACATCCGATGTCATTAACAGGTCATCCTTGCATCCTATACTGCGGTTTGCGTTTCCTAGGGTTTTGCCCGCACACCAGTTGGTGTGCGGGCTTTTTTTTGGTACGGCAAAAATTTCAGTCAAAACCTGAGACACTGATTTCGGTTATTCTCTGCGACCACGGCGCGCCGGACCGGCAGCGCCTCCGATTTTAAGGAAACCCAATTGAGCGATCTTTTTCACCAACGGCTGGCATTGCTGTCGACGGATGCGCATCGCGCCTTGCTGTCACAGGGTCGGCGCGGCATCGAACGGGAAACCTTGCGGGTAGACGCGACTGGCGCGCTGGCCCTGACACCACACCCGATCGCCCTGGGCGCGGCACTGACCCATCCGACGATTACCACTGATTACTCCGAATCGCTGCTTGAATTCATTACACCGGCAGAACACGACATCGCCGATGCGCTCAGCGAACTCGACAACGCGCATCGCTACTTTTACGCTGTCAATAACGATGAGCTGCTGTGGAGCGAGTCGATGCCGTGCCATCTTCCCGACGAGGCAACGATACCGATCGCCTGGTACGGCACCTCGCATATCGGCATGCTCAAGCATGTGTACCGGCGCGGACTGGCGCTGCGGTATGGCAAACCGATGCAATGCATCGCTGGCATCCACTACAATTTTTCGCTGTCGGAATCCATCTGGCCTTTGCTGCAGGCGACTGAAAATACACCGGGGTCGGCCACCGAGTATCAGTCTGAAAGCTACATTGCCCTGATCCGCAATTTCCGCCGCTACAGCTGGCTGCTGATGTACCTGTTCGGTGCCTCGCCGGCATTGGCCAGCGACTTCCTGCGTGGCAAACCGCACCAGCTCGACGTGCTGTCCGACGACACGCTTTACCTGCCGTATGCGACCAGCCTGCGCATGAGCGATCTCGGTTATCAGAACGATGCGCAAGCCGGGCTGATACCCCCCTATAACGACCTTGCCAGTTACATGCAAAATCTGGTGCGCGCGGTCAAGCAGCCGTTCCCTGAGTATGTCGCGCTGGGCACCCGGCGTGACGGCAATGGCGAGTGGATTCAGATCAGCACCAATGTGCTGCAAATCGAAAACGAGTATTACTCGACCATCCGGCCAAAGCGCGTCATCAACAGTGGCGAACGCCCGGTCGAAGCGCTATGCGCACGCGGCGTGCAATACATTGAAGTACGCTGCCTCGACGTCGATCCGTTCGAAGCGATGGGGATCAGTCTCGACACCGGCCGCTTCATGGATGCATTCCTGTTGTTCTGTGCGCTCGATGACAGTCCGCTGACGAGCGAGTCCGAAGGCCATGAGAACAACGCCAATTTTGCCGACACCGTCAAGCGGGGTCGCTTGCCTGGCCTGACGCTG